>DATBWB010000133.1 GCA_036514995.1 Candidatus Acidiferrales bacterium | reverse complement strand
GCTGAGCCCGGTGGCACCTGCCACCGGGCCTTCGTACCCCCCAGGCTGGTGCCTGGGGGCTCGGCGATGTTCGGCCTACCGGCGTAGGCGTTGCCGGAAGCGGATGGGCGTGCCGGTGAAATCGAAGGCTTCGCGGATGCGATTCTCGAGAAACCGCGCGTAAGAAAAATGGAGCGGCCGCGACTGGTTGGTAAAGAGGACGAACGTGGGCGGGGCAATGGCAGCCTGTGTCATGTAGAGGATTTTCACGGGACGCGCTGAGGGGCTGGTGGCGCGGTCAAAATCCGTCTTGGCCAGGAAGCGGTTCAGTTCGCCGGTCGAGACACGGCGCCGGCGAGCTTCGGCCACCTGGTCAATGACCGGGAAGAGTTTGTCCACTCTTTGGCCGGTTAGCGCGGAGATGAAAACGAGCGGGGCGTACTCCAGAAACTTGCACCGGTAGCGCACCGCTTCTTCGAATTTTCTTGTTGTGCGGGAATCTTTTTTCACCGCATCCCATTTGTTCATCACCAGGATCACCGATCGGCCGGATTCGTGAGCGTATCCGGCGATGGTGGCGTCCGGTTTGGTCACCCCCTCGGTGGCGTCGAGCACGAGCAGGGCCACGTCGGCCTGCTCGAGATATTTTCGCGCCATGACCACGCTCAACTTTTCGGCCAGCAGTTCGGTTTTGCCCTTGCGACGGATGCCAGCCGTGTCAATAAGGCGATAGAGCCGGCCGTCCCGCCGAAGCAGCGTATCCACCGCATCGCGCGTAGTGCCGGGTTCCGGCGCTACAATCACGCGCTCTTCGCCCACCAGGCGATTGAGCAGCGTGGATTTTCCGACGTTAGGCCGGCCGATGATGGCCACGCGCACGGTGGGTTCCTCAGCCGCTTCTTCCCGCTGCGGAAAGTTGGCTGTCACGACATCGAGCAAATCGTCCACTCCCAGGCCGTGTTCGGCCGAGACGGGAAAAACATCCGGGAGGCCAAGCTCATGGAAGGCGTGAGCGAGCGAGACCTGTTGCGGCGTATCCACCTTGTTCGCGGCGACCACGACGGGCTTGCCGAGCTTCCTCAACATGCGTGCCAGGTCGGCATCCACCGGCAGAACGCCGGCCCGTGCGTCCACGACGAGAATGATCCCGGCGGCCTGCTCGAAGGCCACGCGAGCTTGAGCCAGGATTTCGGCGGCGAGGCCCGCCTTTTCATCGGGAACAATTCCGCCGGTGTCCACCACCTCAAAGGGACGGCCTTGCCAGTTCGCCTGGCCATAGATGCGGTCGCGGGTGATGCCCGGCTCATTGGTGACAATCGCTCGTCGCCGGCCAGCGATGCGGTTGAAGAGCGCAGACTTTCCGACATTGGGCCGGCCGACGATAACCACCAGGGGAAGGGCACCTGCTTCTGTTTTGCTGGATGGGGACATAGCGAGATTCCTGTGCTCAGGCCAAACTTCTATTCTATACGCAATCTCCAATTGGTGGCTCGTCACACACGCTCTCGCAGCCCTCGCGCTCGTGCGCTGAGCCCGGTGGCGCCGGCCACCGAGTTCCATCCGAGCCTCCCCCGGACAGGTGCCCGAGGGCTCGGCGCGCCGCAATGGCGACTCACTTTCTGCGGAGACCGAGTGGGGGATTTCAAAACTGCTCTGGCTGTTGTGGTACACTTTGCCCGCCCCGACACGTCGGGGCCCGCGTGCCCCGATTCTTTCGGGGCGTGCTCCGGGCGATTCGCTGACTCCATGCGCTATTACCCCGCATTCCTGGATTTGCGCGGCAAGAGGTGTGCCGTGATTGGCGGAGGCAAGGTGGCCGAACGCAAGGTGCGCGCGCTGCTCCAGGCCGGCGCCAAGGTCTATGTTGCGAGCCCCGATCTGACGCCGGCACTGGCCCGCATGGCGCATCAAGGCCGCATCGCCTATCGGCGCGGGCCCTATGAGCACCTCGACCTCGATGGTGTGTTTCTGGTGGTTGCGGCCACCAACCGCCCGTTCACCCAAAAGCGAGTGGCTGAGGATGCGGCCCGGCGCAACGTTCTCTGCAACGTGGTGGACGCGCCGGAGCATTCGAGCTTGATCGTTCCAGCCTCGCTCGCCCGCGGCGATTTGCAGATTGCCATCTCCACCGGCGGCGCGAGCCCGGCGCTGGCGCAAAAGCTCCGCCAGCAACTCGAAAAGCGGTACGGGGTAGAGTATGCTCAATTCTTGCGCTGGATGCAGGCCGCGCGCAAACGGCTTTTGGAACGCGTTTCCTCAGGCGAGCTGCGCGCCAGGACGTTTCACCGCCTGGCAGGCTCGGACATCCTTCGCATGCTCCGGAGCGGTCGCCAAAAAATGGCCCGGCAGCGGCTCGAAAAGATCCTTGAGAGTGCCCGAAACCGGAAGCGCGCCCGGCGCGCTCGGAAAGCCCACAAGGCCCACAAGGCAAAGAAAATAGGATGAGGAAGCGAGAAACCTCTCTGACTCCGGCGTCCCGACTTGCCGGGACGATGGAGGCCGTTTTCGGCGCTCACGGCGCGCTGGCCAAATGCCTCCCCCACTACGAATTCCGCCGGAGCCAGATTGAAATGGCCGAGGCGATTGAGGAAGCTTTTCAAAAAAAGCAGCACATCATTGCCGAGGCGGGGACGGGCACCGGGAAAACGCTGGCGTATCTTGTCCCGGCCATTCGCGCCGGCCGCCGGGTGGTGATTTCCACCGGCACCAAGAACCTTCAAGAGCAACTCTTTTACAAGGACGTGCCCTTTCTCCGCCGGCACTTCGCTCCGGAGATCAAGGTCAGCTACATGAAGGGGCGGAACAACTTTCTTTGCCGGCAAAAACTCTATGACCTGGAGACGCAACCGATCCTCAAGGGACTCGATGAGGTGGACCAGCTTGCCCGCATCCGCGAATGGGAAAAGGAAACCGAGACGGGCGACCGCGCCGAGCTCGTCGAATTGCCGGACGAAAGCGAGCTCTGGTCCAAGATGGACGCGCGGCGCGACACCTGCACCGGCAAAAAATGCCGGCAGTTCGAGCGATGTTTTTTGACCCTGATGCATCGCCGGGCGCTTGAGTCGGACATCGTCATTGTCAACCACCATCTTTTCTTCGCCGACCTGGCCGTGCGCCAGGACGATTTCGGCGGCATTATTCCGGAATATTCGGCCATCATCTTCGACGAGGCGCACGAGATCGAGGACGTCGCCAGCCGGTATTTCGGCATCGAGGCGAGCAACTACCGGGTGGAAGAGCTGGTGCGCGACACCGAACACACCTTGAAGCTCAAAGCGCTCATCAACGAGCCCATCCTGCGCGTGCTGCACACCCTGCGCGACCGCTCCCGCGCCTTCTTTGATCTCTTTCCGGATAAAGAGGGGCGCTTTGCCTTCGAAGAGCGCGATGATTTCCTCGACCGCCACCACGACCCCTACCACTCCCTCGGCCACTCCCTCCAGCGGCTCGCCACCGAGCTGGCCGGACTTTCTGAAAAGCCCGAAGAGGTTTTCCGGCTCATCGAGCGGGCCAGGGAATTGCGTGACGAGCTGGAGTTTGTGCTGGAATCCAAGGAACGGAACTACGTGTACTGGTTTGAGCGGCGCGGCCGCGGCATCTTCCTGCAAGCGACGCCCATTGACGTCTCGGAAATTCTGCGCGAGCGGCTGTTTGAAAAATTTGACACCATCCTGCTGACCTCGGCGACGCTTGCCGTGGGCGGAAGATTTGATTTCTTGAAGTCTCGCCTCGGGCTGCGGTTTGCCAAAGAACACGTCTTGCCCTCGCATTTTGATTTTCGCCGGCAGGCGATCCTCTACGTGCCTTCGGAGCTCCCGGATGTCCGCCACCCCGGGTTTCTCGAACGCGCGACGGCCGAAATTGCCCGGCTGCTGGAGATTTCCCGGGGCCGGGCGTTTGTGCTCTTTACCAGCTATCAGCAGATGAACGAACTCTACCGCCGCGTGCGCTCGGAAGTGGGTTTTCCGCTGCTCTTGCAGGGCTCCGCGCCGAAGCACCGGCTCCTCGAACGCTTTCGCAAGACGCCCCACGCGGTGCTGTTTGCCACGGCGAGCTTTTGGCAAGGAGTGGACGTGCAGGGGCCGCAGCTCTCTTGCGTCATCATTGACCGCTTGCCGTTTGCGGTGCCGAGCGATCCGGTGGTGGCGGCTCGCATCCGGGCGATTGCCGAAGAGGGTCGCAACGCCTTTGTCGAGTACCAGATTCCGGAGGCGGTTCTGGCGCTGAAGCAGGGGTTTGGCCGGTTAATTCGCGCTCAAACCGACCGCGGCATCCTGGCCGTCCTCGACAATCGCATCCAGCGCATGCCCTATGGTAAGATTTTCCTGGAAAGTCTGCCCGACTATCGCGTCACGAGCCATTTGGGCGATGTCATGAAGTTCATGCATGGTTCCTGAGGGGGAGGGAGCGGGTGATGCAGGCCCGTTTGCCGCGGGCAGGGAGGTGTTGTTTCCGTCTCCCGGATGCAAGGCTTTGAGGCACATTGGCCGCCGGCCCCGGCGGACGGTGCCCGCGCACCCAGGTAAGCCAGAGGAAGCCGCATGTTTGAGATCACGGTAGAAGAGTCATTCGCCGCCGGCCATGCCTTGCGCGGCTACAAGGGAAAGTGCGAAAACGTCCACGGGCACAATTACAAGGTGCGCGTGACGCTTGAAGGCAAGGTGCTCGACTCCATCGGCCTGCTCTACGATTTCCACGACCTGAGAAAGATTGTGCGCGACTTGATCCAGGCCCTCGATCATAAATTCATGAATGAGGTTCCGCCCTTTGACGTGGAAAATCCCTCGGCGGAGAATATGGCGAAGTATTTCTACCATGGTTTGAAAAAGCATCTCGCCGCGCCCGCTGCGGCGGG
>DATBWB010000132.1 GCA_036514995.1 Candidatus Acidiferrales bacterium | reverse complement strand
TGGAAAAGGCCATGAAAGGGCACATCCTTGCCCAAGCCGAATTGATGGGCCGCTACCAGCGGTAGCCATGGCCGCTCTCGTAGGCGGACTCAAGAACTTGACAGCCCCTGCCCTTTGTCGGATAATCCGATTGTCCGATTGTCAGATTTTTCGAAGCCTATGGGAACACCTCTAAAGGAAAAGGTCAGGCTGGGGGCCAAGCGGCAGCTCACCATACCGCAGGAAGCTCTCGCCAAACTCCGCTTGAGCGAAGGTGACGTTCTTGAATTGCGCGTATGGGATGACAAGATCGAACTTGTCCCTATGGCTTTGATTCCCCGTGATCAATTGTGGTTCTGGACCCCGGAGTGGCAGAAAAAAGAAAAGGAAGCAGATGAAGACCTCGCCAAGGGCCGCTACAAGGAATATAAGAGCATGCGGCAAGCTATCGCGAGCCTGAAATCGTGAGAGTTCGGGTCTTCGATCGCTTTCGGAGGGACTATCAACGCCTCCCGAAGCACATCCAGAAGCAAACGGACAAGGCGCTCGCTCTTCTGGAGCAGAATCCGCTCCATCCCTCTTTACACACAAAACGAATCAAAGGGACGAAACACATTTGGGAAGCTCGGATTACGATTGTCTATCGCTTCACCTTCAACTGGGAGTCGGACTTGGTCACCCTCCGTCGCGTCGGCACCCACGACATTTTGACGAAGGAGATGAAGTGAACGGCCAATGTTTCGTTATTGACCTGAAGAGTCTTCAGGGAAGTGGAATGCTGGTTCGACCGACTCGGTTTACCTCATTGCTGACGTAAAGCAGTCCAACGCGGTATGGCGGACGCCAAAGAATCTTCCAACCAAGAACCAGTAGGAGGTGCACAGATGGGGCGGATTGCTGGGCGGCTGCTCATGGCAATTGGAGTGATTCACTGTGCGTTGTTTCTATGGTGGGGTCGGAGGGCACTCGTGGCCATCTGGCAGGACGGCTTCTTCAATACCATCGATCCACACAAGGATCGGCAGATGATTTTCTGGTCGCTGTGCTTCGGCGTGCTGGCGATTTTCCTCGGCCAGGTCGTCAGTTGGCTCGAAGCGCAGGGCAAGCGAACGCCCGCCTTCCTCGGCTGGGAATTTTTGGCGCTTTTCGTGGTCGGCGGCATGCTCATGCCCTATTCCGGCGGGTGGCTTGCTCTTGTCCCGGCCCTGCTTAATTGGCTCCCGGCACAAAAGGAGAGTCTCGGTTGACGCTGAGACGGACGCGATGATCAAAGAGGGACTCGAAGCAAAGGGAGCTATCTGCTGCTTCTGCGGACAAGGGATTGAACCGCGTGACTCTCACGCCGGACACATAACTGTTCGGCTGCTCTACCCCAAGGACCAGAAGGCCGCCGAGCCTTCGCAAGAACTCTATTGTCACGCTCTCTGCCTTAGAGAAAGAGTGCCGCCAAACACGCCCCTCGTCTTAGAAGTTCTGGACAACTAGGCAGCTTGCATTTCTTTGGAAGCAAATGACTATTTGCCCGCCGCGTTGACACAGGGGCGGGGCTGCTCAATAATGGCGCACAAATGATCGGCTCATTGCACGGGACGGTGGCGGAGAAGCGGCCGAACCGCATCCTGGTGGACGTGAATGGGGTTGGTTACGCCGTCCAGGTGCCGCTTTCGACTTACGTGGAACTGGGCCCGCTGCGCAGCGAAGTTTCTCTCCTCATCCACACCCACGTCCGCGAAGATGCGTTGACGCTTTACGGTTTTCTGACTGCCAAGGAAAAATCGCTGTTTGAGCAGCTCCTGAAGGTCACCGGCATCGGTCCTAACCTGGCCATCACGTTGCTCTCCGGCCTGGCGGTGGACGAACTCGTACCCGCCATCCGGCGCAACGATTTGGTCCGGCTGACGGCGATACCCGGGATCGGGCGGAAGACGGCTGAGCGGATCGTGGTCGAGCTGCGCGACAAGGTGGCCCATCTCGAAACGGGAATAGCCGCTGCCCCGGCAGTATCGGGCGGCGCCTTTGAAGCCGACGTCGCTTCCGCGCTGCTCAACCTGGGCTATCCGCAAGCAGCCGTCGAGAAGGCGGTGGCTGAAGCGGCGCGCGAGGCGAGCGAAAAATCCTTTGACGCGGTTTTGCGAGAAGCGTTGCAACGGCTCACCGGGCGGCGGGCACGAGCCCCGATGGCATCGAGAGGGGCGGGTACAAACGCATGAGCGCCGGGTCCATGCCGAAGCCTCAGGATGACCGCCGACGATTGGTCTCCGGGCAGGCTTATAACGATGACTCGAAGTTTGAGTCGAGCATTCGGCCGCGCACACTCGCCGAATTTGTCGGGCACGCGCGGATCAAGGAGATTCTCTCCATCGCCATTGAGGCCACTCGCTCGAGAGGCGAGGCGCTCGACCACGTTTTGCTCTATGGGCCGCCCGGCCTCGGCAAAACGACCCTCGCCACCATCATCGCCAACGAGCTGGGCGTTGACATCAAGGTCAGCTCGGGACCCATGCTCGAGCGCAAAGGCGACCTGACCGCCATCCTGACGGCGCTCGAGATGCGCGAGTGTCTCTTCCTCGACGAGATTCATCGCCTCCAGGCGCAGATCGAAGAAATTCTCTATCCGGCGATGGAGGAATACCGGATTGATCTGGTCATCGGCCAGGGGCCGGGGGCCAGAATTCATCCCTACCGCCTGCAACCCTTCACGCTCATCGGCGCCACCACTCGCGCCGGACTCATCACGGCGCCGCTGCGCTCGCGCTTCGGGATTGTTCACCGGCTGGACTTCTACCCGCCGGATGACCTTGATCAGATTGTGCGGCGCTCAGCACAGATTCTGGCGATCCCGGTGGATGGCGGGGGATCGGAAGAAATCTCTCGCCGCAGCCGGGGCACGCCGCGGGTGGCGAACCGCTTGCTGCGCCGGGTGCGGGATTTTGCCGAGGTACGCGCCGCCGGAAAAATCACCGGGGAGGTTGCCCGCGATGCGCTCAAAATGCTCGAAGTGGACGATTACGGCTTTGACGAAATGGACCGCAAGCTGCTCTTGACGATCATTGAGAAATATGACGGCGGGCCGGTGGGCGTGAACACGCTGGCGGCTTCGATTGCCGAGGAAGTGGACGCCATTGAAGAGATCTACGAGCCGTTCTTGATCCAGATTGGCTTCTTGAACCGCACGTCCCGCGGCCGCATGGCCACCGCGCTCGCCTACAAGCATTTTGGGTTGAACCCGCCATCGCGGCAGCCGGATTTGTTCTAGCACCATCCCAGAGACTGCAACCACAGATGAACACTGATGAACACAGATCGGATCAAGACCGATTACTGAGATGGCAAAGGCCTGTGTGAAGCAGAGGATTTGATGGCCGCAACGCATCCCAAGACGGTTTATCTTTCGCTCGGCTCGAACCTGGGCGACCGCCAGGTGAACCTGGAGCGGGCCATCGCCCGGATGAACTCGAGCGGCATTGCAGTGCGGCGGGTCAGCTCGCTCTATCAAACCGAGCCGGTGGATTTTCCGGCGCAGGGATGGTTCCTCAACTGCGTGGTGGAGGCGGAAACGTCGCTGCTGCCGCTTCAGTTGTTGCACGAGCTGCGGAGGATTGAACGGCTGCTCGGCCGGCGAAGGATGGTGAGGCGCGGCCCGCGGGGGATTGACATTGACATCCTGCTTTATGAAAACGCGATTGTTCGTTCCGCCGAGCTTCAAGTGCCTCACCCCCGGATGACCGACCGGCGATTTGTTTTGCAGCCGCTGCGGGAGCTGGCACCCTGGCTGCGGCATCCCGCGTTCCAGAAAAGCGTCACTGAGCTGCTGGCGGCGACGCCCGACCGGAGCCAAGTTCGCCGCTGGCGCGGGGGCGAAAATAGAAAATAGAAAATCAAAATTCGAGAATCAGAAATCAGCGCGCCTGCCGGCCAAGTTTTCGTCCGGGCAATCAGCAAGTCTCTCCTGATGTGGAGACAGCTTTACGGATGAGGCGCATACATGACGAAGGCAATCCACGGCTGCAGTTCATAGACCTCGCCGCCATGGGCGTCAATGATCGCCTCTTTGCCGCGCTCAGTAATGCAGATCGCCGAACCCTTGGGTTCCATCCGGGGAAGCCACGACTCCCACGAACGCCAGCGTGGCCTTTTGTTGCGCACGCTCCAGACAAATCGCTTCGACCGCGGATGGAAGTAGAGCTGCGTGCAATAGCCTTGAACGAATTCCCCGCCCAGGCAGAAGGACTCTTTTCCTGGCTTCAAGCCGGCGCGTCGGGCAATGGCAATGGCCGCCGCGCGAGTAGTCCGAAAAGGCGGGCATGAGATTTGCCGATCGCGGCAATTGACCACGCCGGAGCTACTCACTACCTGGTCGGCGTCATCGAGCCAGAGAGATACCGGATGGAAGAGGAGGTAGTCCAGGCCCTCGATGCGATAGTTGAAGCTCACGGCGTGCACAGCGCTTGCGTTGAGCTTGCCAGGCGGATAGGTACGTGCCGAGCGAAGCGTGACGAACCTCTCGAATGGCTCGCGGCCGAAATTTTCGATCAGGAGGTGCTCGGCGGTCCGCACCATATCGGGGGGCGCAAGCGGGAGTTGCCGCTCGCTTTCGTACTCAGGCTCCTGGGCGGTCGCGGTGCTCGGCGCGAGAAAAATCGCCATTACCACGAAGCCGAGCATCTTGCGTCCTACGCGGCGCATATCGACAGGCCAGCATACCCGATGAACTTCCAGCCGGTGCGTCGCTTTCTCCCTGGGCGCCATCGCCCGAGCCAGCTCTTCAAGCAGCGACGCCGGATCGGCCGGTCCCGCATCCATTGCGGGCCGCATTTCTAATCTCCCTCGTAGTGGTCTGTCCGAAGGCGAACCCTTATTCCTTCCGCAGCTTGTTGAAGTGCAGCTCGAGCGGCGATTTGCCGAGGGCGATGAGCTCGAATTGGGCATAGCCGCGCTCGGAGATTTCGGTGGTGCGGTAGAGGTCAGGTTCGCTCTCTGATTTTTCTGCGCCACGAAGCGGGGTAAGAAATTCCTGCGCCCGCGCCACTTCCGGCGCCGCCTCCTTAGGCTTGGGCCGGTTCAGCGCTTCGACCACGTAGGAGCGGAGCAGCTTGGACCAGTAGCGCTCAAACAGCGCCGGCGAAGCGAACACATCCGCCCAGGCCAGCTCGCCGCCGTAAGCCACGACCACACCCACGACCCTTTCCTGTTTGAGGCCGGCGGTGGCCTGCTTGAAGCGACGGTCGAGCTCGTCAGCAAAAGGCTCGATGTGCCGCCGGCTGCGAGCGTCCTTGGCAATACTCGTGTAGGCCGCCGTGCCCGAGCGGGCGACTGCCTCAACGGTCGCGGTCGAAGTCGCCAGCCCTCCCCCACTCCCGCCTGCAACGCGGTTTTCGCCGCTCACTTCGGCCCAGACTTTGGCTTGATCCTTGGCGACAGCCACTTCCTGCCGCAACTTCGGGTGAGCCATGAGCTCGACCGCGTGGAATTGATATGAAGCACCCGTCCACCGCCCGTGTTCGACACAGAAGACATCGAGCGGCAGCGGTTCCCCTTCCGGAGCGACCAGGCGGTCCTTGGCAATCACGCGGTCCTGCTTACCGCCACTCACAATTTCGCCAGCAAGCAAAATCAGGCGCTTCTTGGAGTGATTGAGGAGCGCCAGGCGATTCACCTGCGCCCCTCCGCCCTGGATGGGCAGCGGCCGGCCATCGCGCGAGCGACGGAGAATTTCACCGCCTACCTCGCTCACCACCACCTGGCCCGTTTGGAGACCTTCATCGAGCGTCAGGTAATCTTCCGTCGAAGGCCACTCCGACACCACCACCGGATAGAGAGCCAGGCCCTCGTAGCTGGCCGGAGGAAGAACCCTTGAGGTGGTTTTTGCCTGGACGGTTTCAAGAAAAGCAACCCGGGCAAGAAACCCGAGACATGCGAAGAGAGTGAGGAAGAAGAAGAAAAGCCCGAGACGACGAGACATGGTTGCCTCCCCTTCGCCCGGGACTACACCCAATCTGTTTGACACCGGTTGCGGGCAAAAGGTTAGCCAAAAAATAGACGTGACCGGCAGACAGCGAAGAAAAGAGTATGGGAGGTTCTCGGGCAGAAGGGTGCTCCCGGGATCGTTGGCTTGCGGGAGCGCGGAGGCTTGGCTATAATCCGCCGCCATGGCGCTCGCTCCCACTCCCGCGTTTGTTCCGCCACGCTACATCGTTGTCGAAGGTCCCATCCGCGTTGGCAAAACCTCGCTGGCAAAGATTCTTGCCGAACGGCTGCACGCCCGGCGCATCCTGGACAGCGAGGACAATCCCTTTTTGCAGGCCTTTTATGAGGAACACCCCGGCGCCGCCTTTGCCGCCCAGATGCACTTCCTCATCGAGCGATACAACTTGTTGAAAGAGTTGGACTTTGCTTCCGACCCCAACCGCGTGGTCGTATCCGATTTTCTCGTTGAGAAAGACAAGATTTTCGCGTACATTAATCTGGACGATTCCGAGTTGAAGGTCTATGACCTCTACTACGAATCGTTCCGGGAGCGTTTGCCGACGCCCGATCTGGTGATTTACCTTCAGGCGACGCCGGAAGTCCTGAAGAAACGCATCGCCAAGAAAAATCATCCGATCGAGGCAGAGCTTTCCGAGGAGTACCTGGAAGAGGTTGCCAAGGCGTACGAGCACTTCTTCTTTCACTATACGGCGTCAGACCTGCTGGTGGTGAACACGTCCGAGATTGATTTTGTTGACCGGAACGATGACTTGCAGGAGCTGATGCGACGGCTCTCGCAGCCGGTGAAAGGCACGCAGTATTTTCTGCCGCTTGGATCCCGCTAACGCGGGACTGAGACGGTGAGCGCAAGCGGAGCGCGACTCGGCCCGAGTGGTCGGGAGGGTTCGCGGTTCGCCAAGGTATCAAGATGGTGCGGCGGCTCGGATCCCGCCAAGGCGGGAGGGGGCGGCCGCGGGGCGCTATCGTCCTCAGCCCTTTCTGCGGGACCTCCGGCAGAAAGGGCTTTTGATTTTCGGGCCGGATCCCTTAGCGACCGGCACCCAGGAGGTAACCATGAGCGTCCCCCTCAACGGCGGAAACGGGAACCGCAAGGTAACCGTTCCGACCATCCTCGAACGAAAATCTTGCCGAGAGCGCATCACCTGCTTGACCGCTTACGATTATCCGACCGCACGGCTGGTGGACGAGGCCGGGATCGACATGATTCTGGTCGGCGATTCCCTCGCTATGGTCGTGCTCGGCTACGAAAACACCTTGCCGGTGACGGTGGAAGAAATGCTTCACCACACGCGAGCGGTGCGCCGCGGGGTGAAGCGGGCACTCGTCATCGCCGACATGCCCTACGGCTCCTTTCACCTGGATGCCGCCTCCGCCGTGGGCAACGCGGTGCGGTTCGTGAAAGAAGGCGGCGCGGAAGCGGTCAAGGTGGAAGGCGGAGAAAAACGCCTCGAGCTGATTGCCCGGCTGGTGGAAGCGGAGATACCGGTCATGGGCCACGTCGGCCTGACACCGCAATCGGTGCACGCCCTGGGCGGCTTCAAGGTGCAGGGGAAATCCATCGAAGCGGCCGAGCAACTGCTGCGCGACGCCCGGGCGGTCGAAGCCGCCGGTGCGTTTTCAATCGTGCTGGAATCCATCCCGCGGGAGCTGGCCGCGCTCATTACCCGCGAGCTTAAAATCCCCACCATCGGCATCGGTGCCGGGCCGGAGTGCGATGGCCAGGTGCTGGTGTTCCACGACCTGGTCGGATTGAGCTTCAGCGTGCAGCCGAAGTTTGCCCGTCAATATGCCGATCTGGCGGCCCAAATTCGCCATGCCGTGGAGGGTTTCAAAAAGGATACTCTGGCCGGGGCCTTTCCGTCTGACGCCGAGTCGTATCATCTGCCGACGGAGACGCGCGACCGAATGCTCGCCACGCTGGTTAGAAAATGCTAGAAAATCTTGAACCACGGATGAACACCGACAGAATACTCAGCAAATGGATGCGGATAAGCTTCCAGCCACGCTCTCTTTCCATCGGTATCGGTGGTTGTGCATCCATGGTTGCCTGTTCCCGGTATGGAAACCATTCACACCATTGACTGGATGAAGCAGGCGGCGCGGCAGGCGCGCGATGCAGGCGAAGTTCTCGGGTTTGTGCCGACGATGGGCGCGCTCCATGAAGGCCACCTTTCGCTGGTGCGCGCTGCCCGGGAGCGCTGCTCGCGGGTGGTTGTTTCCCTTTTCGTTAACCCCAAACAGTTCGGCCCCAAAGAGGATTTTGCCCGCTATCCGCGCGACTTTGACGGCGACCGGGCAAAACTCGAACCGGAGGGCGTCGCCTACCTCTTTGCGCCCCGGGCCGAGGAGATGTACCCGGCGGGGTTTCGCACCTACGTCACCGTGGAAGGCTTGAGCGAGCGCCTTTGCGGGAAAAGCCGCCCGGGGCATTTCCGCGGGGTGACGACCGTGGTTCTGAAGTTGCTCGAAATCGTCCGACCCCACTTTGCTTTTTTTGGCCGCAAGGACGCGCAGCAGGCGCGCATCATCCGCCAGATGGCCGGCGACCTCAACCTCGATACCGAGATGGTGGTCTGCCCGATCGTGCGCGAAGCCGATGGGCTGGCGTTGAGTTCCCGCAATGCTTACCTCCATGCCGACGAGCGCCGGGCCGCCACCGTTCTTTATCGCAGCCTCAGCCGCGCCCGAAAACTCATCGAGCAGGGCGAGCGATCGGTGTCGCTGCTGGCGGGGGAGATACGCAAGTGGATCGAAGCAGAACGGCGGGCGATGGTGGACTACGTGGAGATCGTGGACGCGGATACGTTCGAGCCCAAGCTCGACCTCCGCGGGCGTTGCCTGGTGGCGTTGGCCGTCTTGTTCGGCAACACTCGCCTGATTGACAACATGATCATCGAAATCGGCGAGGGCCAACCCTTTTTCGAGTTGTAGGCATCTTTCCTTCTTGGCCTCCTTGCTTCTTTGAGCCTCCTACCTGCCCAGGGTCGTCTCCTTGTGGTATCCTGTGAGGCATAAAGATAATTGCATTCGCGGAAGGAGCCGCGGTTTGTCAAAGTTCACAAAGGAGTAGCCATGGGAAAGCGATTCGCAGTCGGGCTCTTTTTGATGGTAGCTGTTCTGGGCATGTCGCTTGGAGCGTTCGCGGCCACGACGGTACCTGCCGGAACGACCCTTTCGGTTCGTTTGATTGACTCACTCAGCTCCGCCAAGAACAGGGTGGGCGAACCCTTCGCCGCCTCGGTCGATGTGCCGGTTGTGGTTGGCGGGAAGACGGTGGTCCCGCGCGGCGCTCGGGTGAATGGCGAGGTCGTATCGGCGGTCGCTTCGGGGCGGCTTAGGACGCCGGCAAAGCTCTATCTGAAGCTGGTTTCGATTGAGATCAATGGCAGGACTTATCCGCTCAGCACCGGCTTCACCGGTCGCACCGAAAAGAGCCACGCCCAGCGCAACGTGGCAGCCATCGGCGGCGGCGCGGCGGCGGGCGCGATCATTGGCGCCATTGCCGGCGGGGGCAAAGGCGCGGCGATCGGCTCGGTGGCCGGCGCGGGTGCCGGAACGGCAGGGGCGGCCGCTACGGGCAAGAAGGACGTCGAGTATCCGTCCGAGAGACTCCTGCGGTTCACGCTGAAGAACGCTTTGACCGTCCAGTGACGGTTGCCGAATCAGCAGTGGCGGGAGTGGATGGAGAATCGCGAAGAGTGGCCTGACGAACGCCCTCAAAAGCAAATGTTCTGCGGAGAAAGATAGTTCGTCTCGAGCCTCCCACCCGCTAACGGTTCCCATCCACCCCTAATGGTTCACCTGAGTGCCGCAAGAACTTCCTCGCTGTGCCCCTTCACCTTGACCTTGGGAAAGATCTTTTTTATTTTTCCTTCGGCATCAATGAGGAAGGTAGTCCGCTCAATCCCTTTGAAAAGGCGGCCGTAGAGCGACTTGCGTTTGTGCACGCCGTAGGCCGTGGCGGTCTCTTTCTTGGAGTCGGTGAGGAGCGGAAAGGGAAGCTTCTGCTGCTCTTTGAATTTCCTGTGCCGGTCGGTCGAGTCAAAGCTGACGCCCAGAATCTCCGCGCCCGCCCGGCGGATGGCGGCGTAATGGTCGCGAAACGAACAGGCCTCAAGCGTGCACCCGGGCGTCATGTCCTTCGGATAAAAATAGAGCACCACGTGCTTGCCGCGAAAAGCTCCGAGGGAAATGGTTTGGCCGTCGTCGGCCAGCAGGGAAAAGTCCGGTGCCCGGTCGCCTTCCTTGAGTGCAGCCATGAAAAATCCTCCAGGTATTCTTTGATTCTAACAGTAATCCGGCGCCCCTCAAGACAGTCGGGAAGCGATTCCCCGGCAGGCGGGGCTATCCCACTCAGCGCCGCGTTTCCTCGACGCGCCGCTTCAGCTTGCCCAGCAGGTCTTCCGTGATGGTGTCGTGAAACCGGCGGATCACCAGCCAATAGGCTCTGCCCATCCGGCCTTTGAAGTGGGCGCGGGTGAGATTGTAGAGCATCGTCGTCGAATCGGAAATCGGGTCGGCGACGAAGGCACTGATGGTTCGCGTCAGGCGGTTCTCGACCCCGAGCACCCATTCCCGGCCGGGCACTATGGCCTCGACACGAGAGAAGAAGACCCGCCCGCCCACGGTCCAATTTGTTTCGCGGTCCCAAACAAGTCCTCGATCCCAACCAAAAACTTTTCCGGCCGCGACGCGGGTGGCAAAAAGAAGCTGGTGCAGCGGGTGGAGACGAATTTCGGAGAGCCGCTGCAAGCCGAGCGAAAAGATTTCGGCCGGGGTGGCGTTGATTGCGACCGCGTGGACGTTGGTTACTTCCGCTTGCGGGGAGCGGCGCAAGGACTCAAGGTCAGGAAATCTCTGAAGAAAGTCCTCCGGCCGAACCAGCATGGCGCTCGCAAGATAGCATGGAAAAGTTGCTCCGGGAGAGGCGCAAGCGGATGGGTTGGGCGATCCTCTCAGAGGCGCTTCCAGACAAAATCCATTCGCGTCAATTCGCCGTCGTAGTCCGACCCAGCGGGAAGAGGCCGGTAACAGGACAATTCGTCGGCGGCGAAATGGCTGGGGCGGAAGGATTCGAACCTCCACCTCCGGATTAACAGTCCGGCGTGCTACCAGACGCACTCCACCCCAGTTTCGGTTGCAACATCATACCCCAGAATGACTTAGTGAACATACGCCGGTTCGGGTCCGATTGGTTCAAATGCGCCGGTGCTAGTGTTGGTGTCAGTTGCCTTCTCTGTCGGGGTCGACGCGCAGGCTTCCGTTAGCCGTTCCACGGCAGCCAGTTGGTGGGTGGGAGCGACATGAGAATAGCGTACGGTCATGGCTATGGTTTTGTGCCCTAGTAGCTCTTGAACGGTGCGTAGGTCAACTCCGGCCATGACGAGGCGGCTGGCGAAGGTGTGCCGCAAGCAGTGCCACGTGAAGTCTTCAATTCCGGCCTCGCGGATGGCAGACTCGAACCAGTGCCGGGGCTTGGCCAGGGGTTCGCCCTTACTGTTGCGGATTACCCGGCCTGCGCTGTTTCCACGCTCGCTTAGAGCCTTCAGGGCGGCTAGAGCTGCGCCGTTTAGAGGCACATGCCGCATCTCACCATTTTTGCTACGGGGCACAGTCAGAATCCGCCGGGAAAGGTTCACGTTCTCCCAAGTCAGGCCGTACATCTCGCTGAGCCGCAGCCCGGTGTTCAGGGCCAAATCCAGCTCGGGCACATGCTCAGCGTAATTGCCCTGCATGACTTCGCGGAGCCGCTTTTCTTCCTCAGCGCTCAGCCAGCGCATCCGTGCATTGTTCTCGGGCCTATGTCGTACAAGCCGAGCTGGGTTTGCGGAAACCTTGCCGTTGCGAATCCCCAGGCGGTAAATGAGGGACAGCAGAGCCCGGTGCCGGTTACACGTTGCTGGAGCCCAACCCTCTTCTTGGATGGCTTGCTCCAGCTTCCGCTCGATTTCTTGGGGGGTAATGGAATCGGCGGCCCGATCCCGGAACCACTCTAGCAACCGTGCCATTCGGTAGACATCATCCGGGTAGCTGCGTTTGTGGGCCTTCGAGTAGGCCAAGGCATCCTGGGCAAGCTCCGCAAAACTCACAATTGGGGCTCGGAGCCGTTCTGGCAATTTCTTGCCTTGTAAGGCTTCTGTCTTGCGCTTGCGGTACAGTAACAGTGCTGCGCTCTTAGAGCCTGCCTTCTCGCGGCGAATCCGGCCGATGGCGTCGGCATATCGAATCCACCACACGCCTGAGCCAGGGAACTTCTCAAAGATACCGCGCTGTTTCATTGTTGGCCTTCTTTCTTCGGCGGTCTGCCGCCAAGCTTGCCGTTCCGCCTTGAGGCCCGGGCCTTGCGCGGGGAGCGAATCGCACCACGGCAGGCCGGGCAGAAGCAAACAAGCTTGACACCGTGGGTGGGGCAACGCATGCGCTTACAATAAACCTAACAGGATAGGTTGTCAAGGGCGAATCTATCTGCTAGAATGGGGCCGCGCGGTTAGGCACAGGCCAGCCAAAAGCGGGTGCATGCCAGCCCGCCTCCCGAGACTCACGCCACAACGAGTAGTTACGCGGGAAGGTGCGATGCGCAAACGTCCGAACGTAAGAAAAAGGCCGCCCAGAAAGGACTCCAAGGCGAAATCCTGCTGCAAACTTCTCAGCAAGCTAAAACCGGAGGAACTCGACGACCCGCGGCTACGTAACGCCTGGATGGAGTGGGAGATGTCTCCTCCCGGCCGTGTGTTAGAGTTGAAATCTGACCAGCAAAGCGGAAAGCAATGGTTCGAGGCGGCGGAACGCAAACGCCCTTCCTACGAAGACCTTACCCGGAAGTACTACGGAGACATACGCTTGACCGAGTTCGTGAGGAAGGCAATCGAGCAACTTCATCGCCATCCCATGGAGCGTAGGTCCAAAAGGCGGGAATACAACGTGATCGATCTTGAGGAGATCAAATGGCTGCGCAGCGTCGTTGCCACAGAGCAGAAGCTTGAACCACGACGTGGACTGAACGAATACGACGTTCGACACTGGTTCGCTGCCGACCCGGCAGCCTGCATAGCGAGTGCCGCGGCCCAAAGGATCCTCCGCGCACAACGCCATCCCTTTCGCCCGTGGGTTCGCTTCCCATCGCAGCAAGAAATAAACGCGGCACGGACCCGAGCAGAGAAACGGGAGATTGAAGAGTTGCAAGGCGTTGCCGGGTCGCATCTAGTTGAGCGCCAACATGTGTCTTGGTGGGAAGACCTTCGCGGAGAGCTCATAAAAGTCGGCGTGGCGGATGCCCTGGCACACCGATTTGCAGACTATCTGAGCGGCTATATGCTCGTCCGCGACCAGGAACAGCAAAGGGGTACCCCGGAGTGGCGCAGGGCAAAACGACTCTTTTCCAGAATGGGGTGGAAACCCGGCCCGACCGTTAATCCGCCCCACCGCGAGTCACTCAAAACCACAGTCACCCGCTTGATGGTGGAACACCTCCAAGAGCAGGGTGCGCCCCAGGGAAAAGCTGCCTATATGGTCACTTCTGTTTGGGAGCTCATCGGGAAAGGTGACCCCGAATCCGATCCTGCCTCGACGGCCCGTGTGGCCCGCCTCTCCCGCCGGAGGAAAGCACTGACCAAGTAGCTGCGTGCGTGGTCAGTGCTTTCCTCGACTCGATTCCGAAATGCTCGCACCATTGGTGTCGCAGTGCGTGCTGCTGCGAGCGGCGCGACGCAAGGGGGCCTAGTGGATTCGTTGCTTCTATCTCGGCGGAAGGCTGCGGCAATGCTGAGCATCTCCCTGAGAACTCTCGACTATTTGATCGCACGAAAGGAAATAGTGGTGCGACGGGTGGGCTCGCGCGTGCTGATCCCGTGCGCGGCGCTGGAGAACTTCGCGCGGCGGGACCACGCCACGCGGCCAACCGGCGCGGGCAAGGCTGACGGCGATGCATGCTGACCGCCCGCTGCCGCACAACGTTGACGCTGAGCGGGGCATGCTCGGCGCCATCTTGCTCGACAACTCAGCCTTGAACGCCGCCATCGAGCTGCTGAAGCCAGAAGATTTTTTTCTCGAATCTCATCGTCGCGTCTTTCGTTGCATGGTGGCCATGGATGAGGGAGGTCAACCGATTGACCTTCTCACGCTCGCTAGTGAACTCGAGCGGCGCGGGGATTTAGAGGCGGTAGGAGGCTCGCCTTATGTCTCGCAGTTGATTGACGGCGTGCCGCGCTTAACCAACGTCGAGCACTACGCGCAGCTGGTGCGACAGGCATCCCTACTTCGCAGCTACGCCCACGCGGGGGAAGCAATTCGACTCGCGGCGCTCCAGCAGGGTGCGGAACCGGAGAAGATTCTCGGAAGCTTGCGGGAATTGCTCGACAGAGGAGTTGTAGCCACGAAGCGGCGTCTTCGGGCCGTCTCGGCTGAGGAGCTTCTCCAGATGAACGTGCCTCCACGTGAGATGATCCTTAACCCTATATTGCCGACGCAAGGGCTCGTGATGCTGTACTCGAAACGGGGCGTGGGGAAGACCTTTATCGCTCTCGCGATGGCGCATGCAGTTGCCACGGGTGGTCGCTTCTTACAATGGAGCGCTCCGAAAGCACGCAGCGTGCTCTACGTGGACGGGGAATTGCCCGCAACCACGTTGCGAGAGCGCCTCGCAGCCGTGATTGCCGGCGCGGAACCAACAAGAATCGGAGGGTTGAAGCCGTTGCGACTGATTACTCCTGATCTTCAGGATTACCCACTTCCTGACCTGGCCACGCGGGAAGGGCA
>DATBWB010000131.1 GCA_036514995.1 Candidatus Acidiferrales bacterium | reverse complement strand
CGCCGGCTCCTCGGGATGCGAACCACAGCGGCGGACTTTCCCTTGCCAAGGAGGGGGAAAAGCGGTTCGAGCTTGGCTGGGGCGCTACCTGGGGTGCCGTCGAAGGCGCATTAGACATAAGCACATGCTGTTCATAAGTTCAATTTGACGGAAAGGTAAGGTTTTGAAACATGGATAAGCAAAGAATTCTCTGGCTTCCAACCGTTATTACTCTGCTGCTCCTGGCAGGTTGCGGAGGGAAGAAGACCGAGGTTTCCGAAGAGGGGCCGACGTCAGCGCAACAGCAAGCTACCCCGATCGACCCGGCCACGGTGGCCACGATCACCGGCAAGATTCTTTTCCAGGGTGCAAAGCCCAAGCTCCACCGGATCATGATGGACCAGGATCCCGTTTGCGTGCAAAAGCAGAAAGGCCCGGTCTATGCCGAGGATGGCCAGGTCAACGACAACGGGACGCTGCCCAACGTGTTCGTTTACGTAAGGGAGGGTGCGGAGAAGTACACCTTCGCGACCCCGCAGGAACCGGTCGAGCTGGATCAGGATGGTTGCCGGTACACGCCCCATGTGCTGGGAATCCAAGCGGGGCAGACCCTGCGGATTTTGACCAAAGACCCCACCACGCACAACATCCATCCGATGCCCAAGGACAACCGGGAATGGAACATGTCTCAACCGCCCGGCGGCGCCCCCATCGAGCAAAAGTTTGCTCGCCCGGAAATCATGATCCCGGTGAAGTGCAACCAGCACCCTTGGATGAAAGCCTATGTGGGCGTGACCAAGCACCCATTCTATGCGGTCACCGGAAGCGACGGCACGTTCACGATCAAGGGACTGCCTCCCGGCGATTACACCATCGAGGCCTGGACGGCCACTTTCGGAACGCAAACACAAAAGCTGAGCGTGGGAGCCAAGGAGTCGAAGCCCGTCGAATTCACTTTCAAAACTTCTGCGAGCTCGTAGCCCGCTGGAGCCTGTTCACGACCGGGGGATGGGGCAGATCTCCTCGGAGTGTTCCAGGCGCTTGATGTCCGGGTTCGCGGGACGGGAGAAGGCGTGACGATAAAAAGGATCTGGCGGTGTCTCCTCGTTCCCGCGAAACTGTGTTAACCTTGGAGGTTGGGTCGAGCGGTTCAACACGTCTGATCTGTCCAAGATTCTGCTTGCCTCCCGAAGCGTGAGCAGTTGAGGTGTCAGAAGCTTGCTCTGGAGCGATGAGCTATGGCGCTGATCATTTCGCTGGTGCTGGCACTGATCACTTTGATCTCCGTGGTTCTGGTGTGGGCGCAAGTCTGGTGGTTTCCCGTGAACATTTCCGTGCATGGGCGAGCCATCGATCAGCAGTTCACCGTGACGTTCATCATCTGCGGAATCATTTTCGTTCTCGCACAGCTCGGCCTTGCCTATTTTGTTTGGCGGTACCGCGACCGGGGCGACGGCCGGAAGGCAACCTATTCTCACGGAAACACCGCTTGGGAAGTCACCTGGACGACCGCTGCCGCCATCGTTTTTATTGGGCTTAATCTGATGGGATTCCGCGTTTGGGCCGGGATGCAGTTTACCGGCCCGGCACCCGGCGCCTTGCCGATTGAGGTCACGGGGCAGCAGTTTCAATGGTACTTCCGCTACCCCGGCCCGGACGGCAAGTTCGGTCCCACCCACGTCGAACTCGTTGACGATTCCACCGGCAACTATTTGGGCCTCGATCGAGCGCGCGATCAGGCTTCTAAAGATGACATCGTCACCGCCACCTTGAGCGTCCCGGTTAACCGCCCCGTTCAACTGATCCTGCGCTCGAAGGATGTTACCCACGCGTTCTTTGTGCGGGAGTTGCGGCTCAAACAAGACCTGGTTCCGGGAATGGAGATCCCCATCCATTTCACCGCGACCGGGACGGGAAGATACGAAGTCGTTTGCGCTGAACTTTGTGGCCTGGGCCACTACAAGATGAGGTCGTTTCTCCAGGTCATGTCGGAAGAAGATTTTCAGAAATGGCTCGAGAACATGGCGGCACAACAATGATCGCCGTCGAAGCCGGCAGCGGAGGCAGGTAATGGCAGAAATGCAGGCGGAGGTCGTTCACCGACACGAGGCCCCGAAGGGCTTCATCCGCAAATATATCTTCAGCCTCGATCACAAAGTCATCGGGATCCAGTATTACCTCCTGGCGTTGTTTTCTGTTTTTGTGGGGCTGATTCTCTCGCTGCTGATCCGACTGCATTTGGTCTGGCCGGATGCCCTTGTCCCTCTCTTGGACAAGGTGTCTCCGCTCGGAGCCCCCGGCGGCGTCATCACGCCCGAATATTATCTCTCTTTGCTCACCCTGCACGGCACGTTGATGGTTTTCTTTGTATTGACGACGGCTCCCCAGAGCGGCTTCGGAAACTATATTTTGCCCATCCAAATCGGCGCCGAGGACATGGCCTTCCCACGACTCAACATGCTGTCGTTCTGGGTGACTTTGGTCGGATTGGCGGTGCTTCTCGCCACCTTCTTCGTCACCGACGGCCCGCCCATTTCCGGCTGGACGGCCTATCCGCCGTTGAGCGCGGTGGGAGGGGCCGCCGGTCCGGGCCTGGGATTGGGGCAGACGCTGTGGGTGGTCTCGATCGCCATCTTCTGCATCGGGTCGCTCTTGAGCGCCTTGAATTTCATTGCCACCATCCTGGACTTGCGGGCGCGAGGCATGTCCCTGATGCGCCTTCCCCTGACCTGCTGGGCCTGGTTCGTGACTGCGGTTCTGGCCCTGTTGTCTTTTGCGGTTTTGTTCGCCGCCGGAATCTTGTTGTTGCTGGACCGGGTGGGAGGGACGAGCTTTTTTATTCCTGCGGGTTTGATCGTGAGTGACAGGATCATCCCCCGCAGCGGCGGATCGCCGCTGCTCTGGCAGCACCTGTTCTGGTTTTTCGGTCATCCCGAAGTCTATATTGCCATCCTCCCCGGAATGGGCGTCACTTCGCAGGTGCTCTCCACTTTCTCCCGGAAGCCTATTTTTGGCTACCGGGCCATGGTCTACGCCATGCTGGCCATCGGTTTCCTGGGCTTCGCCGTTTGGGGACACCATATGTTTGTGAGCGGCATGAGCCCTTATTCGGGTTTTGCCTTCTCCGTCATGACCATGGCCATCGCAGTCCCTTCCGCCATCAAGACTTTCAACTGGCTGGGAACGCTTTGGGGGGGCAAGCTGCGCTTCCAATCGGCGATGCTTTTTGCCATCGGTTTTGTTTCGCTGTTTGTGACCGGAGGACTCAGCGGCATTTTCCTCGGCCAGCCAGCGCTCGACGTCTATTTGCACGACACGTGGTTTGTGGTGGCGCACTTCCACATGATCATGGGAGTGGCGGCCATCTTCGGCATCTTCGCCGGCACCTACTACTGGTTCCCGAAGATGTTTGGCCGGATGATGAACGAGAGGTTGGGCCGCCTTCACTTCTGGTTCACTTTCGTGGGGGTTTACGCCATTTTTATCCCCATGCATTTCCTGGGCCTCGTCGGGCATCCGCGTCGTTACTCCTCGCTGAGCGGGGTTGACTTCCTGGCATCCTTGATGAATGTTCACGTGTTCATTTCCATCGCTGCTTTTATCGCCGGCGCGGCTCAACTCATCTTCCTGTTCAACCTGGTCTGGAGCATGTTCAAGGGACCCAGGGCGCCCGCGAATCCCTGGCAAGCGACCACGCTCGAGTGGACCGTTCCTTCGCCGCCGCCCTTTGACAACTTCGCTGGGAAGCATCCGGTCGTCTATCGCTCTCCTTATGAGTACGGTGTGCCGGGAGCCAAGCAAGATTACATCATGCAGGACTCGGCGGAGAAAGTGAGCGCCGGCTAGCGGCCGAAGAGTTTTTGAGCAGGAGAGTATGGCATCGTCAACCATAAGTCCGACCAAGCCAAGAGCTGCTTCGAGCACGGACCGCTTCGGACGAGACGGGAGCGGCTCTGGCGATGACGGTTTTGGCGGCGGCCGCTGGGAAGCTTACGGCCCGGCCGTTCCCGCTCGAACCTACCGGACGGGGATGTGGGTCGCGCTGGCGGCCATCGTGATGTTGTTCGCGGCTTTCTCGAGCGCCCTGATCGTGCGGAAAGGGCTGTCGAGCGATTGGGTGGCTACCGGGCTTCCGCCCATCCTGTGGCTGAACACTCTGCTGCTTGCCACCAGCAGCCTGACGTTGGAGCTCTCGCGAAAGTCGCTGGCGGTTGGCCTGGGGGAGGGGTTCGTCCGCTGGTGGTACGCCACCGCGGGGCTCGGTCTGGCCTTTATCGCCGGTCAACTGATTGCCTGGCGCGAGCTGGCCTCCCGGGGAGTTTACCTGGCCACGAATCCGAGCAGCTCTTTCTTCTATCTGCTGACCGCGGCGCATGGCGCGCACCTGCTGGGAGGCATCTGCGCCCTTTTCTATGTTGTCTTTCGAGCCCGGCGGTATCTCCTCGCGCCGGAAAAGCGAACGGCCGTGGATGTGACCGCGATTTACTGGCACTTCATGGACGGACTTTGGATCTACGTTCTCCTGCTGCTGATGATAGGGAGGTAATAAGAATGGCTAGCGAAGAGGTGATGCGCGTCGGGGGCGCTGGCTTCGAGGAAACCGCCGCCGAGTCGGCATGGAGCGGCGGAGTCGCTCCCTACGCGATTGGTTCGAAGAAGCTGGGCATGTGGCTCTTCATTGTTTCCGACGCAATCACCTTTTCCGCGCTGCTGATCGCCTACAGCTACGTGCGGGTGGCCAGCCGGGCCTGGCCCACGCCCTTCCTCCTCTGGCCCAGCATCGCCAATGCCACGGTGATGACCGTCGTGCTGTTGACCAGCAGCGTGACGATGGTCATGGCGGTGCGGGCGGCAAAACTCGGGAAGCGGCCGCACGTGGTCCGATGGCTTCTGGCGACGATGCTCGGCGGGCTGGCGTTTGTTGTCCTGCACGCGCATGAGTGGAGTGAACTCATTCGCGAAGGCGTCCGACTTTTCCAGAACCCTTGGGGAACTCCCCTGTTTGGAGCGGCGTTTTTCAGCCTCACCGGGCTTCACATGACCCACGTCACCATCGGCGTACTTTATCTCGGTGTCATCGCGGCCGGACAAGCGCGGGGGAAATTTACCTCCGAGGACGTGGAGGTCAGCGGACTTTACTGGCACTTCGTTGACCTGGTGTGGATGTTCATCTTCCCGCTGGTTTACTTGATGTCGGCCAAAACAATTTAGTCTTCGGAGGTCGAGCAAACCCATGAAGCAGACAACCGAGCACGCGCACGCCGCCGGCAGCAAACGACTGTTTATGTTCGTGTGGATGTGGCTGCTGGCGATTACGGGCGTTGAGGTCGTGCTTGCCTATCAGCACCTCGAGGTCAAGCTCATGCTGGGGCTGCTGATGAGCCTGTCGTTCGTCAAGGGGGCGCTCATCATCTCCTACTTCATGCACCTGCGGTACGAAAAGCGCAGCCTGGCCGTGACCTTGATGCCGGCCCTGGTTCTCATCATCATTCTGCTGTTTGTGTTTTTTCCCGACAGCCTTCGCCTGTATGAGTTGAGGCCGAGATAGCCGGCTCTTAGAAGGAATCGCTTGTGTTCTTGAAGCGCGTGACAAAATGGACGGCACGAGTGGCGGCAGCAGGGGCAACCTTGCTGGTTTCGACCGCCGCGTCCGCCCAGTCCTGCGCGATGTGTTACAACAACGCTGCGGCAGCGAAAGCGGGCGCCATCCGGGCGTTGCAAAGCGGCATCATCCTCTTGCTGATTCCTCCGCTGCTGATCTTTATCGGCATTTTCGTGGTTGCTTTCCGAAGGCGGAATAGGTTCAACGACCAGGATTTTCGAGAGCCGGGGCACGAGCAAGAGTGGAACGAAGGCCTGGCGACCAAGATTTCATCGGGGTTCGAGTCTGCGCGCTTCGAGTATCGGTACCCCGTTGCCTGAACGGGATGGGCCCGGCAGCCACCTTCGTTCACGACGGGATCGGAGCAGGGGGAAAACGGGTGGGAACAGGCGAGACAAAGAACAACATTTGGCTTCACCGGTATGCGACGGTCGTCGCGTGCGCGACCTTTTTTTTGATTATTGCCGGAGCGCTGGTCACGAGCCAGGACGCTGGCCTTTCGGTGCCCGACTGGCCGCTATCGTTTGGAAGATTGATGCCGCCGATGGTCGGCAATATTTTCTATGAGCACGGCCACCGCATGGTGGCGACGTTTGTCGGCTTGCTCACGACGTTGCTGGCGATTTGGCTTTGGCGAAGCGAGCCCCGAAGATGGGTTCGCCGTCTCGGGCTGGCTGCGCTCCTCGCCGTTGTTCTGCAAGGCGCTCTCGGAGGCATCACGGTTCTTTTTTTTCTGCCCCTTCCCATCTCGGTGAGCCATGCCTGTTTAGGGCAACTCTTTTTCTGCCTGACGGTGAGTCTGGCGCTCTTTACCTCGCCGAAGTGGGAGCAGGAGGCGCCGCCCATCGCGGGCTCGCTCCACCCGCCTCTCCCCTATCTGTGCGTTGCCACCACCGTCGCCATTTTCTTGCAGCTTGTTCTCGGCGCATCCTTCCGCCACTCGTCGCGCCCCGACGCTTCCGGGTTCGGGGTGGGGATCATGCCGCACCTGGTGGGAGCGGCCGTTGTCGCCATCGGCGTGGGCTGGACGGCCGGAACGGTGATGCGGAGGCATGCGGGTCAGCTCGATCTGTTGCACCCGGCGATGGTGCTTGGCGGGCTGCTTGTGTTCCAGCTCGTCCTGGGCGCCGGGGCCTATTTCACCAAGATGGACACGAGAGAAGCGCCGCAGCCGATGCTCTCCATGGTGGCGCTCAGTGTGGCCCACGTTGCCTTTGGCGCGTTGACGCTGGCTTCGAGCCTTGTGCTCACCTTGCGCTGCTACCGGCGGTGGGTGCCGGCAAGAGCTGATCGGTTGTTGGCGGCCATGCCGCAGAAGGTCACGCCATGAAGCCTGTGATGCAAGGGCTCAAAGCCAATCTGAGCTTGGTTCGACCCGCCCCTCATCCCGAAGCTTCGGGAGGCCGGCTCCGCCTCCTGGACTACGTGGAGCTGACCAAGCCTGAGGTCAACTTCCTTGTGGTCTTCACCACTGCGGTCGGCTTCTACCTGGGGGCCCAGGGCGCCTGGAAGGTTCTGCTGCTGCTTCACACGCTGATCGGGACAGCTCTGGTCGCCGCCGGAACGGCGACACTCAATGAATTCATGGAGCGCGACGCCGACGCCAGGATGCGTCGCACCGCCAACCGGCCGCTGCCTGCTGGAAGGCTTGCTCCGCGACAAGCGTTTTGGTTTGGAGTAGCGCTGGCGGCTGGCGGCGCGTTCCAGCTCGCGCTCTTCGTCAACTTCCTCTCGAGCCTGCTGGCCTTCCTGACCTTGAGCGGCTACCTTTTTCTCTACACGCCGCTCAAGAAGAAAACAACCCTCTGCACGCTCGTTGGGGCTTTCCCGGGGGCCATGCCGCCGCTGATTGGGTGGGCGGGGGCTCGCGGTGACCTCAGCCTTGAGGCGTGGATTCTCTACGCGATTCTGTTTCTGTGGCAGTTCCCGCACTTCCTTGCCATTGGCTGGATCTACCGCGAAGACTACGCCCGGGGTGGCATTCGGATGCTGTCGGTCGAGGATGCGCAGGGCCGCGCTACCTTCCGCCAGATTGTAGGGTGTTTGCTGGTTCTGGTTCCGGTGAGCCTGAGTCCTGCTCTGCTGGGCATGGCCGGCTCCCTTTACTTCTTTGGAGCCCTCGTCCTGGGGCTGGTGTTTCTGCAATGCGGGGTGTGGGCGGCCATGTCCAGGTCCAAGACGCAGGCTCGGCGACTGGTGCATGCCTCGGTGATCTACATTCCACTGGTGTACGGGTTGTTGATGTGGGACAAATTGGCATGAAGGCATGCGAACTTTTGAGACCGGCACCAAACTTGTGGACGCAGTGCCGAACCAACGCATCAAGAGATAGGGAACTTGCCGGTAACAGCTCTTGCTCACGTCTTACCATTCTTCATGGCCGAAAAAATGCCCGAAAAAACCCTCATCGCCGTGGAAGGTCTCACCCATAGATACGGCGGCTGGACTGCCCTCCAGGAAGTGAGTTTTACGGTTGAGGCGGGGGAGATCTTCGGACTCCTGGGGCCCAACGGCGGGGGAAAGACCACGGTCTTCCGGATTCTCTCCACCTTGCTCCTCCCCACCGCTGGAAAAGCGAGCATCTTCGGCGAAGATGTTGCCCGGGCTCCCCGCCAGGTTCGAAGGCGCATCGGCGTGGTTTTTCAATCTCAAAGTCTCGACAGGAAGTTGACCGCCTGGGAAAATCTTCGCCACCAGGGACATCTCTATGGCCTTCGCGGAGAAGTTCTCCGCCGCCGGGTCCGGGAGATGCTTGGCCGCGTCGGCTTGGCGGATCGCTGCCACGAGATCGTAGAAAAACTCTCCGACGGCCTCCGTCGGCGGGTCGAACTCGCCAAGGGACTCCTCCACTCGCCCGATCTTCTCTTGCTTGATGAGCCGACCACTGGACTCGATCCGGGAGCGCGCCAGGATTTTGGGGAACAGCTCCGTGACCTGCAAAAGCAAGATGGCGTCACGATACTCCTGACCACACACTATATGGAGGAGGCGGAGCGATGCGACCGCCTGGGAATTCTGGATCGAGGGAAGCTGGTCGCCCTGGGATCGCCGCAATCTCTAAAGGCCAGGATTGGCGGCGATGTCATCGTTTTGGAGACAAAGGAGACGGAGAAGCTCCGGCGTCAAATCGAGGATAAATTCCGAGCGAAGCCCATCGTCATCGGCGAAACTGTCAGGCTGGAACACGAGCGCGGGCACGAGTTCCTCACCCAGTTGGTGGAAGCCTTCCCGGGACAGATCGATGCCGTGACCGTAGCCAAACCTACCCTGGAAGATGTCTTCATCCA
>DATBWB010000130.1 GCA_036514995.1 Candidatus Acidiferrales bacterium | reverse complement strand
CGAGGCGAGCCAATACGGCAGCCCCAACATTGAAACCGAGCACCTTCTCCTCGGCCTGATGCGCGAGGACAAGGCGCTGGCCAACCGTTTCTTGCGTTCTCACGGCTCGATTGAGTCCATCCGAAAGCAAATCGAGGGCCGGATCACGATTCGGGAGCGGGTTTCGACCTCGGTCGAGCTGCCGCTCAGCCAGGAGTGCAAGCGCATCCTTCAGTACGCCTCGGAGGAAGCGGAGCGGCTGGCGCACAAGCACGTCGGCACCGAACACCTGCTGCTCGGGATCCTGCGCGAGGATAAGAGTTTTGCGGCCGAGATTTTGAACGAGCGCGGCCTCCGGCTCTCGGCGTTGCGGGAAGAGCTGGCGCGGTCAGCCGGGGAAAAGGTGGCGACGGCGCGGCCCAAAGAAACTTCGCTGTTGGGCGAGTTTAGCCGCGACCTCACTCAGGTGGCGAGCGAGGGCGGGCTGGACCCGTTGATCGGTCGAGAGAGAGAAGTCGAGCGCGTCGTCCAAATTCTCTGCCGGCGCACGAAGAACAACCCGGTGCTCATCGGGGAGCCGGGCGTGGGCAAGACCGCGATCGTCGAGGGGCTCGCCCAGCGCATCGCTGACGGCGACGTGCCCTCTTTCCTTGCCGACAAACGCATCCTGGCGCTCGACCTTTCGCTGATCGTTGCCGGAACGAAATATCGCGGGCAGTTTGAGGAACGCCTCAAGACCATCATGAAAGAGCTGATGGAGTGCCAGAACGCCATGATCTTCATTGATGAGCTGCACACGCTGGTCGGGGCAGGCTCGGCCGAAGGGTCGCTCGATGCCGCCAACATTTTGAAACCGGCTCTCTCCCGCGGCGAGATCCAGTGCATCGGCGCCACCGTGCCCTCCGAGTACCGCAAGTCCATTGAGAAAGACCGCTCGCTTGAGCGGCGCTTCCAGCCAGTGAAAGTAGCGGCGCCGACGGAAGAGGAAGCCATCAAGATTCTCTGCGGCATCAAGGACCGGTATGAGAAATTCCACGCCGTCACCTATACCGATGAGGCGTTGCGGTACGCGGTCATTCACTCGAGCCGCTACATCCCGGACCGCTTCTTGCCCGACAAAGCCATTGACCTGATTGACGAAGCGGGGGCGCGGGTCAAGCTCCGACAATGCAGCCTGCCCGGGGAAGTGGCCGAGATTCAGAAGCGGATCAAGTTCCACACTCACCGTATGGAGACAGCGATCGCCAACCACGAGTTTGAGAAGGCGCGGTTTTACAGCGACGAGGAGCGGAAGGAGCGCGAAAACTTCCGCCAAATCCGCGAGCGGCTCAACCTGGACGAAACCTCGACCGGGGTGGTCGGCCGGGAAGAGATTGAAGAAGTCGTTTCCCGCTGGACGGGGGTCCCGGTCACCTCCATCAAAGAAGAGGAGATGCAGAAGCTTCTTCGCATCGAAGAAGAGCTGCACCAACGCATCATCAGCCAGGACAAGGCGATTCGAGCGCTGGCGCGGGCGATCCGCCGTTCGCGCGCCGGGCTAAAAGCGCCCGGCCGGCCAGTGGGCTCGTTCCTCTTCCTTGGGCCTACCGGGGTGGGCAAGACGGAAGTTTCACGCAGCCTGGCCCAGTTCCTGTTTGGCAGCGAGAAATCTTTGATTCGCTTTGACATGTCGGAGTACATGGAGAAACACTCGGTTTCGAAACTGATCGGTTCGCCGCCGGGTTATGTGGGATATGAGGAAGGAGGCCAACTGACCGAGCGCGTGCGGCGCTCGCCTTACGCGGTCATCCTCCTGGACGAAATTGAAAAGGCGCACCCGGATCTCTTCAATATCCTGTTGCAGGTCTTCGAGGACGGGCAATTGACCGACGGGCTGGGGAACACCGTCGATTTCAAGAACACCATCCTCATCATGACGTCGAACATCGGCGCTCGCTTCCTGCAAAAGAAGACAGCGCTGGGCTTTCAGAGCGCGAGCGAGGAGTTGACCGCCGCCAAGATGGAAGAAATGGTGATGGGAGAGGTGAAGCGGCTATTCAATCCTGAATTTCTGAACCGCCTCGACGAGACCATCATTTTCAACGCGCTTACCGAAGACGATCTGCTGAAGATCATCGACCTGCTGGTCGGGCAGATCAACGGGAACCTGGTTCACCGTCAGGTCACGATCGCGTTGACGCCGGAAGCGCGCCGCTGGGTTCTGGATAAGACCTGCCGGGATCGGACCTACGGGGCGCGGCCGCTGCGTCGCGCGCTGCAGAAGTACATCGAGGACCCGCTTTCGGATTCACTCATCCAGGGCGGGATCCAGCGACCGGCCGCGCTTGAGGTGTTTGTCGACAACGATGCCCTCTCGTTCCGGCCGGCGATGGAAGCAACCCCGCTGGTTCGCTAGCGAATCACAGTAACTGACCTGAACGATTGCCGGGAATCTCTGAAGGGTGGCGCTCTGCTCGTGGTAGCCGGTCCAGCCGCAAATGCCTTTCAGCGCACCTACCGCTGGCGGCGTTGTGTCTGCCAGCTCCTTCTCATCATGTTTCTGGCGTTGTTTGGACTCGAGTCCCGCCTTGCCGCCCAGCAGGCGGTGATTGAACAAATTCAATTCAGCGGCAATCGGCGCATCCCCCGCGAGACGCTCCGGGGGCGCATTTTTTTGAAAGAAGGCGACCCCTATGACGAGGAGATGCTCCGCCGCGATTTCCACGCGCTCTGGAACATGAACTACTTTGATGACATCCGCCTGGAAGTCGAGGAAGGCGAAAAAGGGAAGATCGTAATCTTTACGGTCGTGGAGCGGCCGGTAATCCGCCGGATCGAGTACAAGGGCAACAAGTCAGTCAGCGAATCGGACATCCTGGATCGTTTCAAGGAACGCAAAGTGGGCCTGACGGTGGAGAGCCAGTACGATCGCACCCGGGTGCGGCGGGCGGAGGTGGTGCTGCGGGATTTACTGGGTGAGCACGGACGTCAGTTTGCCGAGGTGCGGGCGGTGGCCGAGCGCATTTCAGCGAGCGCGATCAAGTTGACCTTCCAAGTCAACGAGGGACCAAAGGTCAAGGTGGGCAAAATTCAGTTCCAGGGAAACACGGTTTTCGGACGGAGACGGTTGGTGCGGGCCATGAAGCACAGCCGGCCCTACGGCCTCCCGCCCTGGTTTTATTTCTTCTCGAAGACCTACCACCGGGGGAAGCTGGAGGAGGACTTCGAGCGGTTGCGCGCCCTCTATCAGGATCACGGCTACTTCCGCGTACTCGTCAAGGAGCCGGATACCAGGATTGTGGACGTCAAGCGCGGCGGCATTCCCGGCCCCTGGCCCCTGGTGGGGAAGAAATCGGGCAAGCGCATTGAGGTAACGATTCCGCTGGAAGAAAACGCCCGCTATCGCATGGGCACGATTGGCGTGCGCGGGGTGGAGGGCAAGAAGCTGTTCTTCAAGACAGAATTTCTCAAGAGCATTTTCGCGCTCAAGGAAGGGGATATTTTCAACGTCAGCAAGATTCGCAAGGCGCTCGAAGACTACCGGAAACTTTACGGCGAGTTCGGTTTCGTCAACTTTACCGCCATTCCCCAGACCGACATCGACGAAGAAAACAAGCGCATCAACGTGGTCCTGGAAATGGACGAAGAAAAGCAGTTCTTTGTCAATCGCATCGAATTTGTCGGGAATACCACCACGCGCGACAAGGTGATCCGCCGGGAGGTCCTGCTCGATGAGGGAGACCTTTTCAATTCGCGCCTCTGGGAAATGAGCCTTTTGCGGCTGAACCAGCTCAACTATTTTGAGGAACTCAAGCCGGAGGCGGCGGACATCCACCAGAACCCGAAGGAAGGCTCGGTGGATATCACCCTGAAGGTCAAAGAAAAAGGGAAGAACTCGATCGGCTTGAGCGGCGGGGTGAGCGGGATTGCCGGGAGCTTTATCGGCTTCAGTTATACGACCAACAACTTTCTCGGATTGGGCGAAACTTTGACGTTCGAGGCCGATTTTGGCGACCGTCAGAAAAACTTTCTTTTCGGTTTTACCGAGCCCTACCTGCGCGACCGTCCCATCGCCACCGGCTTCACTTTATTCTTCCGGCGCTTTCGCTTCGACCAGGCTCGCGAGGCCAGCTTGTTTGCCGGCACCAATCTTCGGCCGTTCATTGACCCGAACAGCATTCAAAACTTCAAACAGGACAGCAAGGGATTCACCGTTTTTGCGAGCTATCCGCTGCGGCGGTGGTCATTCACCCGCATCGGCATCACCTATGGCTACGACATCTCCGATATCACCGCCATCAGCGATTTTTCTCGGATTCTTTTCGAGCAGTTGAGGTTTCGGAGTCTGGTGGGGCCGTCGGCGGTGGAGGGTATCCGTTCCAGCAAAATTATCCCTACGCTGATTTACAACACGACCAATCACCCCATCAGCCCAACCACCGGGAAGAGCCTCTTTGTCTCGGTGCGATACGAGGGCGGCATTCTGGGAGGAAACGTCAATACCTTCCAGCCGGTGGTCGAGTTCAAGTATTTTCGACCGGTCAACCGCGGGCGCAACGTGCTTGCCTTTCGCCTTCTTTCGGCCTTTGCCACCGGTTTTGGCGGCCGGGTGGTGTCGCCTCTTTCTCGATTCTATGTCGGCGGCGAAGACAACCTGCGTGGGTTCGACATTCGCGCCGTAAGCCCGTTTGCGATCGTGCCGCAGGGTGTGAGCATACCGGTGTCATTCGCTTTCCAGCAGCCAAGCACAACGGCTCCGCTCCCGGTCGGCTGCAACCGTTTTGGATTCTCGGCCACGGTAATCTGCGGCGCCCAGGCGCCGGTTTTGGCCTTTACGGCCGGGTTCCCCGGGGGCGACCTCCAGTCGATCGCCAACTTTGAATACCGCATACCCATTGCCGGGCCGGTGAGCCTCTCTTACTTTTTTGATGCCGGGATAAACTCCGTGCTGCGTCGCAGCCAGCTTCAAATCACCCGGGAACAGGCCGAGCAACTGGGAAAGCAATTCGGCACGACGGTTCCGACCCAGCTCCGTCTGGTCCCGGGCACCAATTTCAAAGTGCGAGCCTCGACGGGCCTGGAATTGGTGGTCAATCTGCCCATTTTCAACGTGCCCTTCCGGCTTTACTATGCCTATAACCCGCTGCGGCTCGATACCAACGTCTTCGGGGGCGCACCCGTGTTGGACTCCACTTTCCCCGGGCTGGATCGTTCCCAATTCCCGCCCGGGGTGTTTAACAACGTGGTGATGCCCCAGATCATGAACCAACTGGAGCTGCAGTTAAGCCGTATCTCCAGGCCGTTGCGCATTCCGGAGCCGAGCCGGACGTTTCGCTTTACCATCAGCCGGACATTCTGATTGACCGGACTGAGAGAAGGCACTTATAATTTTTGGGTTTGGCACCGAGCGACCCTGTTCGTGGAAAGGAAGGACTATGAAAAAACAATGGCTGGTGGGGCTGTTTCCCTTGCTGCTGCCAACTGCGATGCTGGCCCAATCGCAACCTGCCTCCGGACAGGCGGCTCCGGCAACCGCGGCTGCACCTGCGCCCGGGACAAAAGTCGGCATCATCAATATCCAGCTCGCGATCATCAATGTGGCGGACGGCAAGAAGGCGGCGGCCGATTTGCAGTCTCAGTTTGCGCCCAGGCGGCAGCAACTGGACAATCTCCGCAAGGAGTTGGCGGAACTCCGCGAGCGGTTGCAAGCGCAGGAGCGCACTCTCAGCGACGAAGCGAGAGCGGACCTGGCCAGGCAGATTGAATCGAAGACCCGCGAATTCAATTTCCTCGGGGAAGGCTTGCAAAAGGAAAGTCAGGACGCAGAGGGCGAAGTGGTGAGAAGGATCGGGCAGAAGATGATGGCGGTGATTGACAAATATTCCCGCGAGCATGGCTACAGCTTGATCCTCGATGTTTCTTCCCAGCAGACCCCGGTGATCTACGCCGCCACCCAGCTCAACATTACTGACGATATCATCCAGATCTATGACACCACGAATCCGGTGACCCCGACGGCGGCTCCAGCGCCCGCAAAGCCGGCCGTACCGAAGCCCGCCGCGGCAACCCAGCCCCCGCCGCGGCCGGAAAAGAAGCCGTAGCCTCGGAGCAAACGAAAAGCGGCCTTCGTTCTGAAGCTCGGAGAGAGGCTGGTCGTCGCAGGGCGGCCAGCTTTTTCATTTTAGGAGCAACGGGTTCACCCTCAACGGGCCTGCGCTAAAAGTTTTCGTTGAAGGGTTCACCGTGAACGGGAGCACCACGAAGGGGATAAATCCTGATTCTTTCGCCGGGAGGTGATGTTGTGAAACGCGGCTGCGCAATGCTTCTCCCGTTGTTGCTTTGGATAGCCGCCCCAAATCTCGCGGCAAAGGCGCCCGAGGCTGGCGTGAAGCAGCCCGCACAGGGTGAACCCTTCGAGAAAAACTCTCAGGGCAAGCCCGTAGCGACTTTTTCGATCGTGGCCTACGATCCGAAGACGGGCGACCTGGGGGTTGCCGTCGAATCCAAATTTTTCTCAGTGGGCTCGGTCGTGCCGTGGGCGGAAACGGGCGTCGGCGCCATTGCTACACAATCGTTTGCCAATGCGACGTATGGCCCGCGCGGGCTGGCTTTGCTGAAGCTGGGAATAACGGCGCAGCAGGCGCTCGATGCCCTGATCTCGAACGACCCTGGCCGTTCGCGCCGCCAAGTTGGTATTGTCGATGCGCAGGGAAATGCTGCCACCTACACGGGTGCGGAATGCTTGCAATGGGCGGGCGGCGTGACGGGCAAGGACAAAAATGGCTGGCCTTACGCCGCTCAGGGTAACATTCTGGCCGGCGCGGAAGTCGTCCAAGCCATGGCTCGGACGTTTGAATCGGCAGAGGGCGAACTTGCCGACAAACTCGTGGCCGCGCTTGCCACGGGGCAAGCAGCGGGCGGCGACGCCCGCGGACAGCAGTCGGCGGCGCTGCTTGTGGTTAGGCCAAAAGGCGGCTATGCCGGGTTCAACGATCGCTACATTGATCTGCGTGTGGAAGACAGCCCGCGGCCGATTGAGGAGCTCCAGCGGCTCTTGACGCTTCAGCATGCCATCAGCCTCTTGAATTCTGCCGGCCGGCACCACCGCGCCCAAGAAATGGACTTGGCGATCGCTGACGCGCGCAAAGCGACTGAACTGGCGCCGACTAACGCCGACACCTGGTACGATCTCGCGAGCTACCTGGCGCTGGCCGGCAAGAAGCCGGAGGCGCTGGCCGCTCTTGTCAAGGCTTTAGAACTCAATCCCCGACACAAACGCACGGCGCGGAGCGATAAAGATCTCGACGCCCTGAGAGGCGCCCCCGAGTTCGAGAAACTGCTAAAAGAACGATAACGGCGCCATTTGAGCGGGGCCGGGGTAGAAACTGAACCTCGATTATTCCAGGGGCCTTCAAAAGTAATCCAACGGGAGAGAGACGCGGTTCGGTAGTGACCCACGGCGCAGGGTTCACGCAGCCTGCATCCTGGCAACAACCCCATAGATTGCCAACGGGTTGCCATCGCCCAAAGCGAAATACCCCTTGATTTCCATAGGCGACGCCGATATACTCTGTCCCGCCTCAATGCGACCAAATTTCTAGTGGGCGCGAGCCCGCTTTTTTGTTGGTCGGCCATGAACTTGGAAGCGATTCGCGCGGTTGCGGAACGGGTTTGCGGGTCAGAAGAGCTGGAGCTGGTGGAAGTGGAATGGAAGACCGGCCAGCAGCGTTTTTTGCGCATTTATATTGACAAGGCAGGCGGAGTCACGCACCAGGATTGCGAGCGAGTGAGCGAGCAAGTGGCAGCGATATTGGACGTGGACGAACTGATCCCGTCGAGCTACATCCTGGAGGTATCCTCCCCCGGATTGGATCGGAAGCTGCTCAAACAGGCAGACTACGAGCGGTTTCAGGGCAAGTTGGCGAACCTCACGGTCCGCTCGCCAATCGGCAACCAGCGCCATTTCCGAGGCCGGATCGTCGGCTTTGCCAACGACACGGTGAGTCTCGATACCGACCACGGCCGCGTGGAATTGCCCTTCGCCGAAATCACCAAAGCGCATCTGGTGGTGGAGTTGTAGGCCCAACCGGGCAGCCCGCGACGCCCGCGAAGGATTGGGTAAGGGAGAAGCGGAAATGGCCAGTTTACTGTACCAGTCCATCGAGCAACTAAGCCGGGAGAAACACATCGCCCCGGAAATCATCGTCAGTGCCGTCGAAGACGCGGTGCTGGTCGCCAGCCGGAAGTTTTTCAAGGGCACCGAGGAGCTGCGCGCCAAGTTCAACAAGGAAACCGGCAACGTGGACGTTTTTGCCGTCAAGGTTGTGGTCGAAGAGGTCACCAGCCCGGGGAAAGAGATCACTCTTCCGGAGGCGCGCAAAACAGACCCCAAGGCGGAAATCGGAAGCGAGCTCTCCTTTCCCAAGCCCACCGAGCAACTGGGTCGCATCGCGGCTCAAACCGCGAAGCAGGTCATTTTCCAGAAAGTGCGCGAGGCGGAACGTGACACCATCTTCAAAGAATATAACAACCGCGTTGGAGAACTGCTGCATTGCGCGGTGAAGCGAAACGAAGGCCCTGACTTGATCATGGAGTTGGGGCGCACCGAAGCGTGTTTGCCGAAGCGCGAGCAATCAAAGCTGGAGGCCTACAACGTGGGCGACCGTGTGCGGGTGGTCATCAGGGCGGTCGAGCGCATGGCCAAGGGACCGCAGGTGGTGGTTTCGCGAGCTGACCCCATGCTGGTGCAGCGGCTCTTTGAAGTGGAGGTGCCGGAAATCTACGACGGCACGGTGCAAATCAAGTGCTTGGCGCGAGAAGCCGGCGACCGCACCAAGATTGCGGTCATGTCCAGGGACAGGGACGTGGACGCGGTCGGCGCTTGCGTCGGCATGAAAGGCATGCGCGTCCAATCCATCATCCGGGAACTGAGAGGCGAAAAGATCGACATCATCCAGTTCAACGACGAAACGGCGGTCTTTGCCCAGAAGGCGCTCAGCCCGGCCAAGGTCTCGCGCGTGCAGATCATCGATCCGTTGGGGAAAAGACTCGAAGTCATCGTGGAGGATAGCCAGCTTTCCCTCGCCATCGGCAAGAAGGGACAAAACGTTCGTCTGGCCTCAAAGCTGCTCGGCTGGAGCATTGACATCAAGAGCGAGGAGGAGAAGCGGCGCGAAATTGAGGCGCAAATGGAAGAGCTGACAGCGCCCGGAACGAGCCTGGGGGAATTGCCCGGCATCGGCCCCAAGACACGCGAAAAGCTGGTCGTGGCCGGGATTTCCACGATCGAACAACTGGCTGACGCCAAGCCCGAGCAGTTGCTGGAAATCGCCGGGATCGGCGAGAAGATGGTCGAGAAAATCTGGGTTGCGGTGCGTAGCTACTTTGAGGGGGTGGAAGCCGAGGAAGCGGCTGCTGCCGCTCAAGCAACAAGTGCTGCCGCGAAACCGGAAGCAACCCCGCCCGAAGAGAGCGTTCCGGCTGCCGAGCCGCCGGCCCAGCCGGCCATTGCTGATGCGGAAGCGGCTGAGCTTGAAGCAACGCCGGTCGAAACAGAGGCGGAGGTTGCCGCGGCAGCTACTCCGGGCGCCTCTCAACCCGGTGAGGAATTGCCGGCGGAAGCGGAACCTTCGCCCCAAGCGGAGCAGCCGCGGGCCGACACCCCGGCAGAAACCGCTGAGGCCAACGAACCCGCTGCCGCCGCCGAAGTCGCGGAGCAGGAAAGACCCGACCGCTAGTGGTGGTGTTTCCGGGCAGGACGGGACAGGAGAAAATGACAGCGGCCAATCAAATTCGAATCAACGAACTGGCGCGCGAGCTGGAGGTCAAGGCCAGGCGCATTCTTGACTACCTGCCCGAGGCGGGCGTCACCGAAAAGAAGTCCCACTCCAGTTCGATTGATCTTGAGGCAGCCGACAATGTGCGGAAGTATTTCCGCGAGCTTGCCGCAGCCGAAGAAGCGGCTGCTGCGCCTCCCCCGCCACCTGCGCCCAAGGTTGCGCCACCCGCTCTGCCACTTGCTCCGGCAGCCAAGCCCGGATTACCAACGCCAGGGAAGCCGGTCGAGCCTGCTCGACCCGGCGCGGGGGTTGTCCCGCCGGTTGGGGCACGTGCCGCTGTGCCGGGAGGAGGGATTCCCCCTGCTGTGGCGGGGGCGACCAAGGCGGGACTTCCTCCGAGAACTGTCGCCAGGCCAAGCGAACCAGCCATCGCCGCTGCTCCGCGCCCCGACAAAATCGGGGCCCGCCTCCCAGCGACCACGATGCAAGCGGGCAAGCCTGAGTTGGGCAAGCCACTGGTGCCGGGTCGAACCCCACCAAGTGTGTGGCCGCGAACACGGGTTCCTTTACGCCCCGGAGCCCGCCTCGGCGGGCCGGGTGGGGAAGCGCCCATGCAGCATGCCGCTTCACCGGCAGCGCCGACAACAGTTCCGACCGGACGCCCTGTGCCCGGTCGCTTTCCGCCGAAAGAAGATTTGGGCCCAGCCGGGGAACCCCGACGCCGACCTGTCGCGGGGACGCCGGCTGCCGGCCAACCCCTCTATGAGCGCAAGAAGCCGGCGGCGCGCCCGGGGGGCAGGCCCATCGCTGAAAAGCGATTTGAGGAAGGCGAACGGAAGCTGCATCCCGTTCGCGCGCGGCTGACTCGCGTCGAAGGGATCGCCGACCGGCGCATGGGTCGCGCCGCCGTTGCGCCGCCCGTGGTGCGGGAACACCGCGATATCACGCTTACGGAAGGCGCGACGGTGAAAGAGCTGGCTGGGAAGCTCGACGTTCGCGCCAAAGACATCATCAAACTGCTGCTCGATCGCGGCATCTTTACGACCATTAATCAGGCGCTCGACGGCAACACCGCCACGAAACTGGCCGCGGAATTCAATGCCGATGCCCGCCTCATCACTTTCGAAGAGCAGATGGTGCAGGAGGTCCGGCTGGAGGAGAAGCCGGAAAACCTGAAGCCACGGCCGCCGGTGGTGACCGTGATGGGCCATGTGGACCACGGGAAGACTTCGCTGTTGGATGCGCTGCGCGAAACGAATGTCACTGCCTCAGAGGCGGGCGGGATCACGCAACATATCGGCGCCTATCAGGTTTCCATCAAGGGTCGCAAGATCGTCTTTATTGACACCCCCGGCCACGAAGCCTTCACTCGCATGCGGGCTCGCGGGGCCAAGGTGACCGACATTGTTGTGCTGGTGGTGGCGGCGGATGACGGGGTGATGCCGCAGACGCTGGAAGCGATTGACCACGCCCGCGCCGCCAAAGTGCCCATCATCGCAGCCATCAACAAGATTGATAAGCCGGAGGCCCAAGCCGAACGGGCGAAGCGGCAACTGGCTGACCGGGGGCTGATGCCGGAAGAATGGGGCGGCGACACCGTCACCGTCGAGGTCAGCGCCAAGCAAAAGAAAAATCTCGAGTTGCTTCTGGAGATGATTCTGCTGGTGGCTGACATCCAGGACTTGAAAGCAAATCCCGACGTGGATGCAGCCGGCACGGTGCTCGAATCCAAGATCGACCGGGGCCGCGGGCCGGTGGCCACCGTGCTGGTCCAATCCGGGACGCTGCGGGTCGGCGATCCGTTCATCGCCGGGGCGGTGTATGGCCGGGTGCGCGCTCTGTTGGACGATCGTGGCCGGCCGGTGAAAGAGGTTGGCCCGTCTCTCCCGGTCGAAGTGCTCGGGCTGCAAGCTCTGCCGCGGGCTGGCGATCTGTTTCAGGTAGTCAGCGACGAGGTCAAGGCGCGGCAGATTGGCGAATATCGCCAATCGAAATTGCGAGAGGCGGCGCTGGCGAGGTCGGCTTCCGCGCGGGTCACGCTCGAGCAACTGGCCGAGCAACTCAAGACGGGCGAGGCGAAGGAGCTGCCGCTCGTGATCAAGGGCGATGTTCAGGGCTCGGCCGAAGTTCTTTCCGACGCGCTCCCGAAGCTCTCGAACGATCAGGTCAAGCTCAAGATCTTGCACTCCGGCGTCGGCGCGATCACGGAGACGGACGTGCTGCTGGCATCGGCTTCGAATGCGACCATCATCGGTTTCAATGTCCGCCCCGAACGCAAAGCCATGGAGCTGGCCCGGCAGGAAAAGGTGGACATCCGCCATCACACGATCATTTACGAAGTCATGGACGAAATGAAGAAGGCGATGACCGGACTGCTGGAGCCGGTCATCCGGGAAGTCTATCTCGGACGGGCCGAAGTGCGCGAGACGTTTCGCATACCGAAGGTGGGGATGGTGGCGGGCTGCTACGTGATGGACGGCAAAATACAGCGCGATTCTGACGTCCGGGTGCTCCGCGACAATGTGGTCATCTACCAGAGCAACGTCGCTTCCTTGCGCCGCTTCAAAGAAGATGTCAATGAGGTCAAGTCGGGCTACGAGTGCGGCGTGACCGTAAGCAATTTCAGCGACGTCAAGCTCGGCGATGTCCTGGAGTGTTTCGTGATCGAAAAGGTGGCGGCTGAGGTCAGCGCCTAGTGCTGTTCCAACTATTTGGGGCCATTTTCCGCAAGTCACACGGCATGCTTTATTGATCATACAGGATCGAGATGAATACGTTCATCAAGTTGGAACGGCACCAGTGCCGTTGCCACTCTCTCCCGCGAGGTGTTTTCGAGAACCACGCCCGGAAGGGTGCTTGGCCGCTGCAACTCGGACTTATGCTTTGTCAGCGGGAACGGCCCTAGCCGGGTAGTCAAAAGAGACTCAACTGGGCACGCAGTAGGGGCGTATGGCCATACGCCCCTACCTCCGCCGCGCCGGACGGGATCTTCCGGGCTGCTTCCGCCCAAGGCGTACCGCGATGGAAATCGGCGTTCTCACCCTAGAACTCCATCTGAGTGATGCAAACTCCCTCAAGGACAAACGCCAGGTCATCCGCAGCCTGAGAGAAAAACTACGAACAAGGTTCAACTGCGCTGTGGCCGAGGTGGACCATAACGATCTTTGGCAGCGCGGCACCGTCGCCGTGGTCGCGATTTCCAATGACCATCGGCACTTGCAACAAATGCTGGAAGGAATTTCGCGCGAGGCGGAGCACATCCTCGGCGGCGACCTGGCCAACAGCTCGATCGAGATCCTGTAGCGGAAGGCTTTGGGCCTCAAGGGATGTTTTCGGGACCTCGGCCGCCGCGCCGGTGATTCGAGAAGCGATCATGACTCCTAGCGGACATCGGCCCGAGCGGGTCGGAGAACAAATCCGCGAAGAAGTGGCTGAAATGGTGGCAGGCGAACTGAAAGACCCGCGCATCGGGCTGGTCGCCGTCACCGAGGTGCGTGTCTCGACCGACCTCAAGCACGCCACCGTGTTTCTCAGCTTGACGGGCACGGGCGAGGAACAAAAGGCCAGCCTGAAGGGCCTCGAGGCGGCCGCCGGCTTCATCCGTCGTGAGCTGGCGCAACGGCTGGCCATGCGCAAGGTTCCGGAACTGGTGTTCCGCCGGGACGACAGGCCGGAAACCAGCCAGCGTATTGAAGAACTGCTGAAGAAGACGAAAGAGGATTCGGAGCAGCAGTGAGACGAATGCGCACAAGAAAGCGATCCGGCATCAGCGGTGCGGTGGTGATCAACAAGCCGCCGGGAATCACCTCGCACGACGTTGTCGCCGAGGTGCGCAAAATTCTCATGACCCACCAGGTGGGCCATCTCGGGACGCTCGATCCGATCGCCACGGGTGTCTTGCCGTTGCTCGTCGGTCGGGCCACCCGGCTGGCGCAGTTCTACGGCGCGCGGCGCAAGCGTTATGAGGGTTCGATCCGGTTCGGCTTTGCCACCAATACCTACGATGCTGATGGTACGCCGCTGGGCGAAGATCGGAGGCCGGCATTGAGCCGGGAACAGCTTCAGCCCCTGTTTGAGGAATTCACCGGATGCTTCGAGCAGATGCCTCCGCCCTTTTCGGCCAAAAAGATTCGGGGCGTGCCGGCGCACGAACTGGCTCGCCAACACAAGCCGG
>DATBWB010000129.1 GCA_036514995.1 Candidatus Acidiferrales bacterium | reverse complement strand
CCAAGTGCCTACCATACGGTGGTCAACGGTGTGAGACTACTGGCCAAGTGGCCAGTTGCAGACTATGGAGCACGGTTCGCGCCCTTAAGTCTTCCTGCTCAGCTTCAGGCCCTCAAAGCCAAGATAGCCAGCAATCACCAGGCCGATCCAGCTCGCCCAGATCGGCACGACAGCGCCCGCTGTGGATCCTCACACACCGCCCGGCCACCAGCAGAAGTAGACCTTCAGGCAAACGCGAAACAGGGATCGTCAATGCCACCAGAGGGCGAGGGGTGCTACAGGGAATGCTTGGATAGGGCGCGCTGGATGGCGGCCGATTACGCCGAAGACGACGGCAACGAGGAGCACGCGGTGGCGTGCAGGCCGAGAAGAGGACAGTCAGGAATGCCTGTCTTACGAGCAGAGGGATTCTGCGCAGCACGGGCACGGTGCGGTGCAGAGCTGCGCTCAGTTTGAAGCGGATGCGGGAGGAAAGCAGGCCGGCAGAATCAGGACATGGCGGAAACGAATTCAAAGACGACTTTTTTCGATCCGTCGGCATGGTCCGGGCCGACATAGACCACCCGGCACCCACATTCTTCCGACGCTTGCTCATTCAACAAGAGAATCGTCTGGCCTCTGCGCACCTTTGCGGAAAGTGAGAGCACCCCGCCATGCGCGTTCAGGGCGATGATGGTGGCCAGGTCGTGAAAGGCATTTTCGTCCGCCCCGCGCCCATAGATAAGGACCGGCGAGGACAGCACGACGCGTCCGGCGCGGGCGGGATGTTCCTCAGAGACGTGGATTTCTGGCCAAGCCATGCAGATACCCTGTCGCAGAGAGCTTAGTCCAATTGGAGGGCGGGAGTCTCCCGTCCGAAAGGACAGTTTTTGGACAGGGGTGCGGAAGGACACCGAGATTGGAGCCCGGCTGCAATCTCATGGTGCGGGCACACTCAACCTCGGTGCGCGGGAGGGACCGGAACATCGGGCAGGGGCTAGGTGGAAAGGTCGGCTGCCAGCGGAAAACCACACCCGTCGAGAGGTGGACGCGGTTTTCTATGGCGCCGAAGGACTGGCCCATCATGTAGTCCAAATGAACGAAGCGAATTGCCCAGTGCTCACCCCGCTTGTAGTCCACTCCGCCGCCGACCGCGAGGCCAAAGTTCGCATTGGTGGACGAGTAGGGATTCGAGCCCTCAACCCCTTGCCTGCAATGAAACTGCGCCGGCAGAACGTACTCCAGAGTGAGGTTTCCGCCAGAAGAGACCCGCCGCGTCGAGGCTACTGAGTGTCACTCCGTCTTCCCGATACCCTGAAAGAAACCGCTTGCGCTGAAGGACAGTTTTGGTATCTCTATCGCCCGCAGATGGCTGGAGGAGGGTGAACCACTCCAGACTTTCAGAGGAGGTTGCGATGATTACTGTGACGGAGTTGTGGCTTCCGATCCTGCTTTCCGCGGTGGTGGTTTTCGTCGCCAGCTCGGTGATCCACATGCTACTGCCGTATCACCGAAGCGAATACAAAAAGCTGCCCAACGAAGAAGGCCTGCTCGAGGCCATGAGGAAAGACGGCGTGTCGCCCGGGCTGTACGTCTTTCCTTATTGCCCCAAGCCCAAGGAGATGAAGTCGCCGGAGATGGTGGAGAAGTACAAACGAGGGCCGGTGGGAATGTTGACGGTGATGCCCAGCCGCCCGCCGGCGATGGGGAAGTACCTGACGATGTGGTTCCTCTTTTGCGTGTTGATTGGAGTGTTTGTTGCTTACGTTGCGGGACGCACGTTGAGCGCGGGTACGACGTATCTGGCAGTGTTCCGGGTGGCGGGGACGGTGGCGTTCCTGGGATATGGCGTCGGCACACTCACCGACTCGATTTGGAAGGGACAGGCGTGGAGCGCGACGCTCAAGCATGTGTTTGACGGGCTAATGTACGGGCTGCTGACCGCGGGGATGTTTGGGTGGCTGTGGCCGAGGTAAGAGGGAAAGTGAGCGAGTAGAGAGAGGCAGAAGCCGTCGCCTCATCCCGGAGGGCGAAGAGCTGGGAGAAACTTCCGGCAGTGCGAACCATTGGTTTCGGCCCGGACTCTGAAGCAGCCGACGCAGCCCGATTCGGCGCGACTCCCTCAGCGTCAGGCTTCCCAGGGGATGGATTTCAGACTCTTTTCTCCTTGGTTGGCGTCAGCGATGGACGTCCTGCCCTGCGTGCTTCGGTAAGCCCAGAATAGGTCTCCAAGAGATGGGGAACCGAATGTTGCCACGCAATGGCGGTCTCGACCCGCCGCCGCCCAAACGCGCCCATCATTTTCCTTTGCAATGGGTTGTCCATGAGTTGCGCCAGCGCCCGGGCGAATTCGAGCTCGTCGTTCGGCCTTACGTATGTGGCTGAAGCCTGTGCGGTGAAGCGGTGTTCAGGCAAATCGAACGCAACGATGGGCTTGCCCAGAGCCATGTATTCCATCATTTTGATCGTGGTCGACCGATCGTTATAGGCACTCGAGGGGTCGGGGTCCACACAGATATCGGCAGTGGATAGGTACCGCATCAGCTCGGTATCTGGCAGCCAGTCCGTGAACCAGATGTACGATTCTAAGGCGAGCTCCTTCGCCAGCTTTTGTAAACAGCTCCACGCCGCTCCACGGCCCATCAGCACGCAATAAAAATCGGTCCGGCCCAGATCGTGCACTAGGTGGTAAAGCGCGCGGAGGAGATGATCTAAGCCATCCTGAAATCCCATCGCGCCGGCATAGGCGATGATTGTCTTGGCCTTGTGTCGCAAATCTGGGTCAGGCTCCACCAAGCGCACGCGGTTCAAATCGGGGCCGTTGCGGACGATGGTGATGCGCGCCTCGGGCACACCGTCCCGCTCCATCGCAATCCTTTTGTACGATTCGTTGGTAGTGATCACGTGGTCGGCGAGCCGGCAGGAGAGCTTCTCGAAGAAAACGAGCACTCGATAGACGAATTGATTGCCCCTGTTGTTGAAGCGAGCGTAATACAGCTCTGGACTCAGATCGTGCTGATCGAATACAAAACGTTTCCCCATCAGTTTGTAGAGCGCCGCAATCAAAACGAGGGTATCCGGGGGGTTGTGCAGGTGTGCCACGTCAAAACCCTTCTTAAACAACACGAACAACGAGATGACTAAAGTCGCGAACATGGAGTATCCGTACTCCCAGAAATAGCCCAGAAAGGAATTGGCGGCGGGCGGAGCCGGGAACCGGTAAACATGAACTCCGTCAATTGTTTCGTGCCAAGGCTGGCTCCCGTTGGAGGGGCAAATGACCGATACTTGGTGACCGGAATCCACCAGTGCTCTGGCCTCCTGTTGCACCCGGGGGTCCTGCGGATAGGTATTGTTCTCCAGCAACATCAACACTCGGCTGCCACCAGATCCCTTCATAGGGGACTCCCTTTCAAGTCAACGTCGCAAACGGCCCGGATTTTCGCAGGCATCTTCTGCCCCGTCCTTGAAGTGAAAACCAGGACGCGCAAGGCGCAGCAGTGTGCTCGCAATCTCCACTCATGCGAGCGGTGACTTTGTCTTTCCGAACGCCTTAGCCATGGAACGTGGGCTCGCCCCAGAGAAGCCAGTGCACGCACGTTGGAGCTGGAACTACTTCCTAGTGCTATTCCAACTTGATGGGGCTAAGGGAACGGAGGCGATGTAGGGGATGATGCAGGTTGTGGAGTTTTCGATGGCGGTAGCGGAGATAGCGGTAGATGCGTCGGCGGCGGACGGCATGACTGGGGTCATCGGTGTGGGCCACAGTGAAGCGCTTCAGGACTCCAAACTGCGCTTCGATCAAGTTGATCCACGAAGCTTCGGTGGGAGTCCACACGGGGTGGATGCGCAGACGCCGCAGCAAAGCCAGGAAGCGCGGATGGTCATGGACGTTGTGCAGGTTGTCCAAAATCACGAACAGCCGCTTCCGGGGATAGCACCGCCGGAGCCGGCGGAAGGCTTCGGAGACTTCCACAATGCGCTTCCGGCGGCGGAACAGACCGTTCAAACAATCGGCGTGCACGTCATAGAAGCCGAGAAATTGTTCGATGCCTTTCAGACGGCGGTAGGTAGCGCGCACCCGTTGCGGCTGCCGCTGCCGGGCCCAGGCGACGCCGCCGATGGGCTTCAGTTCCAACGGGCCCCATTCGTCGAAACAAACTACCGCGCTGTGCGGCGGACAGCGCCGATAGAGCGCCCGGATGCGTTTTTTTTACGGTCGAAAGCCGGATCGGTCGAGGTTTTCCAGGTGCGCACGCGTTGGGCGCTGAGCCCTTCGCGGCGCAGCAGGCGGCGAACCCATTCGTCGGTCACCGGGGGGAGCAACTTCCGCCGCCGGCAATATTCGGCGAGCTTCGCGACCGACCAAACTGAGAAGGGCAAGCCGCGCTCGGCGGGACTGGATAAGGCCACATCCACCAGTTCCCGGAGTTGTTCGGCACGCAGGATCGGCGGACGCCCCTTGGGGTTGGGCACCTGCTCGAAGGTGGCGAAGCCGCTGTGATTGAAGCGATGGACCCAATCGTAGGCGGCCGTGAAATGGCAGCCGACGCGTTCGGCAGCTTCCTGCAACCCGAACCGGCGGCGCACTTGGTCGATGACGCGATAGCGCTGATGCACGCGGACGGACAAAGACAAATCCCGGAGCTTGGATCGCAAGACATGCTGTTCGGACCGCGTAAGCAGTCGCAAACGAATCCGGTGAGCCATCCTGGTCTCCCTCCGGGAAACCAGGATAGCACGTATTAGACTATATAAGTTGGAATAGCACTAGTTTACGACCGCTTCCCCAACCTTAAGAAGAAGAAACCCGTGCATAGAATCTCCGCCGACCGCTAGAGCAGGTTGATGAGTGAAAATCAATACGTAACCGGACCGCCGAAAGTAATAGGCATCGCTAATGTCATAGTTCATGTAGAGTCCGAGTGGATGGTAATAAATCAGCTCTTGTCAACGCAAAGTAGAAATGTCCGGTTTTTGGCAAAGTAGAAGTGTCCGCTTCCAGGGCTTCCTCCAAGGATGATTGGGAAGGGGGTGGTAGTTGGTTTTTGGTTTGGGTTTTGGGTTACTCCTTCCTGTAAGTCGTAGACTTACAGCACTTAGCGACCGCGACGGTGCTGCGGGGCAAGGGCGCAGCTCGAGGTAGCGACCCCGGAACCGTAACCAGTGGCTGCCGTCCAACCGGCGCTCGATCTCGGCCCGTGCGCCGCGCAGCCCGGCGCAGACCTGCTCGCGCGGGACGCCCCAGCGTTGTCTCTGCCAAACCACCGTGGCGTCTTGTGCCACGGTACGCTCGACCCGCACGCTGAGGATCTGTTCCAACCGATGCCCGCGATCCAGTCGCCGGTGCGCATCCTGGGATTGGCGCGGCGCCACGGCGAACCGCTGCTCCCAGAACGGCACAAAGGTGAGTTCCAGAAAACGGTTCGCCGCTTCTACCGTGTCGATGCCGGCCAGGCGCATTTCTTTCACCAAGCGATCCTGCAGGGTTCCGAACAGGTTTTCGATCCGCCCCTTGGCTTGTGGGCTGTGGGCGGCGATCCAGTCCACATCCAGTTCGCGCAGGGCTCGTCGAATCTGCGTCTCCGGTTCGACGCCCCGCAACTCCTCGTCCAGCTTCGGCGCGCGGTTGACGCGAAACAGCCCCGCTTTATCGGTGTAATACGCGAGCGGACGCCCGTGCCGCCGCAACCACCCCTCCAATACCCGCAGATTCTCTGCGGTCGTGTCGTGCTCGGCAAAGCGCCCCCCGATGCGGCTGGTGGCGTCGTCGATCATGGCGATCAAGTGCAGCTGCGGTCCGCGATCCTCCAACCAGGCGTACGGCGAACTGTCCCACATCACCAACTCGCCGAATGCCGCCCGCCGCTCCCGCCACACATGCACCCGCTCCAAGCGGCGTCGTCGCGGTCGCCACAGCCCGGCCGCGGTCATCCACTTCCGCAGCGTCTCCCGACTGATGGGCAGTCCGTCGCTGGCCAGATGTTCACTGGCCAGCGTGGGCCCGAAATCGGCGTATCGCTTCTGGACCCGCGCCAGGATCCGCTGTTGCCGGGACCCGGTGATCTTGCGGTTCGAAGGCCGACCGCGCAGCCGGTGGAGCACTCCCCGGTCCCCCTCCGCCCGCACCCGCCCCAGCAACCGCCGCACTTGGCGCTCGCTCAGCTGCACCCGCCCCGCCGCGGCGACCTGCGTCAGGTGCCGTTCCTCGACCTCGTGCACCACCTTCAACCGATCTCGCTCTCGCTGGCTCAACTCGATCCGCTCCGGTTCCATCGCGCCTCCCAGCCACCATGAAACCGGACATTTCTACTTTGCACAAACCGGACATTCTCACTTTGCAGCGACAAGGCGAAAGGCCGAATTGACCGGGCGTAACGGGCAGGTTAGGATGCCGCACCAACGGAGCGGTGCGCATCCTGCAGGACACTGACGGCGCTCCGGCGAACCCACGAAATGAAATCACCACGCTGCCGAGTGATCCGCTGCTGCCCGCACTGCCGAAGCTATGACGTGCGGCG
>DATBWB010000128.1 GCA_036514995.1 Candidatus Acidiferrales bacterium | reverse complement strand
CAATGCGATCATCCGAGGAAAGCGCGCGCCCGGCCTGTCCGGCGGGCACGGCTTCCGGCCACATCGCCGCCTGCCAGAGGGGCGAGTGATCGAGGCCCAGCCAGTGACCAAGCTCGTGGGTGAGGATCGTCTGGAAATCGTAAGCGGAAGGATTGGCGGCCAGGGCGTCGGGCGTAGCAAAAGTAAAGAAGAAAGGATTGAAAACCGTGTCCGCGTCCAAAATTTCACCGGCAAAGGTAGCCGTCCGGCCGCCGAGCGACGCCCCCGCTGCCCGGGCAGTGATGATGACGGAGACCGCCAGGATCCCGGGGCCCAATTGCGCTCCCACTTGCGAATCAAGGCAGACCAGGTCCCGGCCGTCAGCGACCGGGTCGCAAGGCACAACTGAATCCGATGTCAGAGCAGAGAAGTTCAAGGCCGCTCCCGGGACGGAGCTCCATTGAGCGAAACTTGCCTGGATGGTCGCTTGGACCGCTTGCCTGCAGGCATTGCCCGCGCCCGCCGCGCAAAGCACGTTCGGGCCAACGAAAGCAAACCAGCGGCGATTCACCGCCTGCGTCATGTTCCAGCGATCGGCAACCGGGCAGTTGCCTTCGAGCGGCCGGGTTGTCTCGGGTACGTACCCGGCCAAAATCGCAGAGAGAACGAAAACGCACATCGCCACGTGGACGATCCGTTGGATCATGCGAGCTGCTCCGGGTGGCGCTCCTTTTTCATTTTGGTTCCTCCTCCTATTCGATCACGATGCCGCCGAAGGCAACCGAAATATCGTGGTTGGCGTTGTGGAGGATCAAGCTTCTGGCACCGCTCGCCGTGGATGTCGTGAGGAGCAAATCCAAAACCACAACGCCTGCGCTACCGCTGGTTGCCGTGCGAAGGTTGCCCAGGGTCACGTCGAGCGGCCCGCTTAAAGAGAATTGCAATTGCGACACCTCCGAACTCAGTCCGTCGGCAGCAACGCAGACGCCGAAGGTTGCGTTGCCCGCCGCCGGGCGCTTCAGCCGGAGCGGGCGCGCCGCCAAGCCAGCGCAATTTCCGCCACTGAGCGGGCTCAACAGCAAGAGGTTGAGCTTGACCGGGGCAAGGAGACCTTCCCCCGAGTCATCGGTCACGATAATGTCCTGCCCCGCCAGGGTTGGACTGCTCGCGGAGACCGTTACCGTTGCCGGGCTCGCCGGCCGGGGAGCAATGACGAGGGAGAGCGCGTTTGAGGCTAACCCCAACGCAGCCCTTGCGCTCACGGCAAGACTACCCGGTTGATCAAGGTCGCTCGGCGCGAGCGTGGTCCGGAGAGCGCCGCCTGACAATATGGTGACGCGGCCGGCGGAGTTGACTTCCAGCACCGTGGAAGCATCCAGGTTGGCGCCGCTCGCGGCCAGCGTGATGGGCCCCGACGCCCCGGCCGAAAGCGCCCGCGGCCCGAGCTTCCGAAGGCCGAAGAAGCGAACCATCGCCCGCCCCACCTTGGTTGGATCGGCTGCGCTGCTGGCTTCTACCTCGATGGAATCCATGGCCGGAATGGCTGGCGCTTGATATAGGCCCGACGGAGAAATGGTGCCGGTTGCGGTTGCCCCGCCCACCTGGTTGTTCACACTCCATTCAACCCGCGTATCCGAGCTGCCGACTACTGTAGCCGTGAATGCCTGCGATCCCCTGAAGACCACGGTCGGATTCAAGGGCGCCACGGTTACGCTCACCCCGACAACAAGCGTTACCGTTGCGCTGGCCGATTGACTGGGATCGGACTGGCTTGTAGCGGTCACTTCGACCGATCCGGCCGCGGGATTAGCCGGCGCGGTGTACACCCCGGCTGATGTGATCGTTCCGACGCTTGGGTCGCCGCCGGCAATGCCGTTGACGCTCCAAGTCACCGCCGGATTGGCGAATCCTTCAACGCTGGCGCTGAAAGTCTGCGTTCCGCCCGGAGCGAGCGAAACCGAGAACGGCGCAATCGAGATGCGGATGTGAATCATTACCTCGGCGGTGGCCCGCCGGGATGGATCGGCCACGCTGGTCGCTTCTACAGCGACCATAGAGGGATTCGGCACGAGGGCCGGCGCGGTATAGGTGCCGCCGGCGGCAATGGTACCTAGCGCAGCATTCCCTTCCGCGATGCCGTTTACGCTCCACCGCACCGCCCTGTCCGGGCTGCCTGTTACCGACGCGACAAAAATTTGCTCCCCCTTCACGGGCACACGGGCAGATGAGGGTGCCAGAGCAACGGCTACCTGGCTGGTGATGGTCACCTGCGCGTTGGCCTGTTTCGATGGATCGGCCTGGAGCGCCGCGATCACGTTTACGGTTGGCGGGTTGGGCAGGTGGGCTGGTGCGGTGTAGAGTCCGGTCGAAGAAATAGTGCCCAAACTTGCGCTTCCGCCGGCCACACCGTTCACGCTCCACGTAACCGAAAGGTTGTTTGTGCCGGTGACGGTGACCGTGAACGGTTGCGACTGCCCCAGGCTGACGGTTGCCGTCGCTGGTTGAACCGTGACGGAAATCCCGGGCAAGGGAGGTGGCGCAAAGCTGCCACCGCATCCGAACAAGAAGGCCAGAGACAGCAAGACGGCTGCGCCAGCCGTTCGCGGTGAAGCCTCGCGGTGAACCGCTTGCGGTGCTCGCCCCGATCCAGTTGGGCAACGCTCGCCCTGAAGTGTAATGCTGTGCGGTGGCATGGCTGGTTGCCCCGTTCGAGCGATTCTCTCCACAAAAGCAACAGAAAGACCACCCGCCTTTTGAGTTAAGTTATTGATAGTAAAGGTTAAATCCTACAAAGCGAAGGATACCGGAAGAGGCCAGTTCCATTTTGGAACTGGACCAGACCGTTTCGAAATGGGAACGACTCGTCTTGGGGGAGTAGGGGCGGTTCGCGAACCGCCCCTACCTCTCCTTCGTCAGTGGCTTCTTCAGTGGAATCGTGTGGTGATATCCAAGTCCGGATGGCGGGCGTTGGACTCGGGCGGGCAGTTCAGGAAATTTCCAAACGTACAGAAGAAAAAGATCAGATTATCCTCGAAGGTAGGCCCGTCGATCGGCTCGCTATAAATGAAGTAGTCGTTGGCTGTCTTTAGACCGCGAATCTCGTAGCTGCCGTCAATGCTAAAAAGATTGTTAGGATCGACGTTCGACGGATCGGGGTCCCCCAGGGTGCAACTCCACCCGCCAATGGTGCCGACCTCGTATTCGCCGGTCGAAGCTCTCACCGCAAAGACGTGGGCGCCAAAAATGGGGAAGCCGGTGAAGGGGGAAGCATTCAGGGTATCGTCCGGATTGAAGGGACTGTGGATCTTGCCGCGAATGCTGCCCGTCGCCAGCGGGGTGGCGTCATGGTAGATCTCCAGCATGCCCGCTTTGTCGTCACTGGTGATGCCGCGGTCGAACTCACCGGGCCCGGGCGCGAAGGCAAACATTTTGGCGGCCTGAAAGGGCGGATGGTCAAGGCCGTAGAGGTGGCCGATTTCATGCACAGCGACCGTTTCCAGGTCGAACTGGCCGGGTTGCGGCGGGGTGGTGCCGGTTGCGGCGGTGTAAATGAAACTTGGGCTGAACATGAT
>DATBWB010000127.1 GCA_036514995.1 Candidatus Acidiferrales bacterium | reverse complement strand
GTGATTGAAGCGCTGTGCGAGATGCTCAACCGCGGCGTTCATCCGGTGGTTCCCTCCCGCGGTTCGGTCGGGGCCTCCGGCGATCTGGCGCCGCTGGCGCATCTTTCCCTCGTGCTCATCGGAGAAGGCGAAGCGGTCTATCGCGGAGAATGCCTGCCGGGCGCGGAAGCTCTGAAGCGCGCCCGCATGAAACCCATCACGCTCGAGGCCAAGGAGGGTCTGGCGCTCCTGAACGGCACGCAGGGCATGCTTGGCCTCGGGCTGCTTGCCCTTCTCGATGCGGAGATTCTCGCGGACACAGCCGATGTTGCCGGGGCGCTTTCGCTCGACGCGCTGCGTGGCACGCCGGTAGCTTTCGACAGAAGAATCCACGCGGTGCGGCCCCATCCCGGCCAGCAGGCGGTGGCTCGCCATCTTGTGGCGCTCAACCGCGGCAGCCAGATTCGCGAATCGCATCGGTCCGCCGCGTCGGACAGCCGGATGCAGGATGCCTACTCGCTGCGTTGCATGCCTCAGGTTCACGGGGCGGTGCGCGACGCGCTGGCCTACGTGCTGCGCGTTTTTGAAATTGAGATGAATTCAGCGACCGACAACCCGCTGGTCTTCTCGAAAGACGGCGTCGTTCTTTCCGGCGGAAATTTTCACGGCGCGCCGCTGGCGCTGGCCCTGGATCTTCTGGCGATTGCGCTTACGCAACTGGGCGGGATCAGCGAACGGCGCATCGAACGGCTGGTCAACCCGGCGCTGTCCGAACTGCCGCCCTTCCTGGCTGAGCACCCGGGGCTCCATTCCGGCTTCATGATGGTCCAGGTCGCCGCCGCCGCGCTCGCTTCGGAAAACAAGACGGCGAGTCATCCCGCGTCGGTCGATTCCATCACCACTTCCGGTAACAAGGAAGACTACGTTTCGATGGGGATGGGCGCAGCGCTCAAGGCGCGGCAGGTAGTGTCGAACGTGCGCAACATCCTGGCCATGGAACTCCTCTCCGCCTGCCAGGGGCTGGACTTTCTCGCTCCACTTCAGACGGGCCCGGCAGCCATGAAAGCCTACCGGCTGGTGCGTTCCGTCTCGCCCCGAGTCCTCAAAGATCGCAGCCTGGCCCAAGACATCGCCGAAGTGTCCACCTTGATTGCCGCCGGAAAATTCCAACAGGTTCTCAAGCAAGCGCTGACGTAGCGGCGTCCTTTAGGCCGACATTTCACCGCGTCAGGCAATGCCCGCCCCGTACCGGAATCGGTACGGGGCCCGCCTGAAGCCGCTACCCCCGGCAGCAAACTAGCCCAGCGCCCGGCGCAGGAAGGTGGCAAAGCGGAGAGCAGCGATATAGTTGAAGGGCAAATCGGCGAGCGTGTAGTGCCCGCAAGGCAAAACCAGGCGTTCGTGCCCAATCTGATAGCGGTCGAGCTCAGCAAACAAATGCCGCGAAAATTCCGGCAAAAAAGAGGGATCATACTTTGCTGAAATAAGCAGGCATTGCCCGTCGCGGCCAACCATGCGATGCACGTAGGGGAAGGGGCTGATCGGCGCCCAGAAGCGGCGAATCTCTTCCGGTGTCACGTGATCGCGCAAGCTGGCCCAGACCAGCGAGGTGGTTAACCCGGTGCGCACCACATCGCCGAAATAGGTGGAGACATGGAGAAAGACCCCGGCGCGGAGAGCCGGCTCGTGCGCCATGGCAATAAAGGCGACGGCCGATCCGATACTCGTTCCCAGAATCCCGAGGCGCGTGTAGCCTCGCTGCTCGAGCCAGCGGGCCGAGAGCTTGACGTCCATCACCGCCTGGCGCGAAGCCTGGAGCGTCAGACCGATGTTGGGCGAAACCATGTAGTCAGCCCGCTCGATCCCGTCCGGTTTCCGCCGGTCGTGATAGGGCATACTGAGCCGAAGCGCCGCCACACCGCAGCGGTTCAGGAACTGGCAAATGTTGACGTGACTTCGCTCGTCGGCATTCCACTGCGGCAGGATAATCACCGCTCGCTTGCCCTTTCCGGCCGGGAAGAGCCGGGCGTAAACGGTGTTGTTCACCGCGTACGCGGTCCGGACGGCGCTCGGAAAGCTCAGCAGGTTGTCTCGGAACTGATAGTCGTCCGTCGCCGGGGTAGCGAAAAAGTCGTCGCTCCGGGCGAGCGCCTCACTGGCATAGCGGAAGAGAAATTCGCGAGGCTCCGGATCGTTCGCGGGGGCGCCCAGATGCTCGATACCCCACTCAAAAGGCAATGTGCGGCGATTATCGTCCTGGTTCCAGCGCTCATTTTCGCGCCGAAGGATTCTTTGTTC
>DATBWB010000126.1 GCA_036514995.1 Candidatus Acidiferrales bacterium | reverse complement strand
CTCTCGACACTAGAATGAATCTCCGGTGGGCCGCTAGCTCAACGGCAGAGCATCGCCCTTTTAAGGCGAGGGTTCCGCGTTCGAATCGCGGGCGGCTCACCAGGCACTGCACGCAGGACGTCCTCCCGATTTTCTCCCCCCGTCTCGCTAAAGCTCGATAACCGCGGCGGATGCTTGCCCACGGAACTGGGAGATTCAGGAATTTGTCGGCGGTCAAACATCCAAGGTACCTAAGTACTATGGTCTTGCAGGGAAACGAACGACAAAATGGTCAGACGTCTAGATTTTGCCCAGTCTCGCGCGGAGATTTATGGCGGGAGCGGACCTGGAAATTGCGGAACTGGAATCAAGTTCGCCCCGACCTTCCGGGCCTGTTCGGGTTCCTTTCCGGCGGCCTCTGCTCGTAGCTGCGCTGTTCTCGTTGGTTTACCTCCTTGCCTATTCCAGCTTGTCAGTCGTGCTTGACCACAACCAGCCGCTTCTCGCCAAGGTGGCCAACCCGCTGGAATTGATTCCGCCCCTATTTGCCGCCGTCTTTCTCGAAAGAAATGCGCGCGGCAAGAATTCCCGCGAACGCTGGTTTTGGTATTTGCTGGCGCTCGGGACCGCCCAATGGTTCGTTGGGCAACTCCTCTGGGTTTACTTTGAAGTCTTTCTCGGGCAGCCCGTGCCGGACATCTTCTTCTTCGGCGACATAGTTTTTTTCTTGCGCATCGTTCCCTTTCTTGCCGCGGCCGGCCTGCGCCCCGACCGCCAGCGGCTTCCCCACGGCTACCGGCCAACGTATCTGGATTTCACCTTCCTTGTCCTGTGGTGGATCTTCCTCTATTCCTTCATGGTCCTACCCTGGCAATTCATCCAGCCCGACCCGGTGAGCTATTCCCGGAGCTATAACCGCCTCTGGTTTGTCGAAAATTTGATCTGGCTTGGAGCACTGGCCTATCTGCTGATCCGGGCGGAGAGCCACCGCTGGCGAAACGTTTATATCGGCCTGGCTCTCTGCCACGGCCTTTACTACGCAGGCTCGCACGCCGCCAATCTGGCCATCCAGAACCAGACCTACTACACCGGAAGCTTCTACGACCTGCCTCTTCTGGGATCCTTTCTGATGCTGGGCTGCCTGGGTGTGTATTTCCGCCGCCAGCCGGCACCTGACCTCAAGCCAGACACCGAGGAAGATGTCGCCAGCTCAGCTTTGCCCAGCGCCCTCGCTTTGCTTGCCATCTTGTCGATACCGTTCATTGCCATCCTGGGCGAGTTTGTGGCCGAAGCTCCGCCGCCAGTGGAGGAATTCCGTCATCTTGTGACACTAATTTTCCTCATACCGACCGTGGCGCTTTTCTTTCTGCGGCAGCGATACGTGCAGAAGGAACAGCTCCGGTTGACCGAGAAACTCCAGCAAAACTACCGCCAGCTTCAGCACTTGCACCGCCAGTTGGTGCAGTCGGAGAAAATGAGGTCGCTGGGCCGGTTGGTGGCCGGCGCGGCTCACGAAATCAACAACCCGCTTACCGCCATCCTGGGCTACACCGATGTTTTGCTGGCCACCGAGCCTCTCTCTGCCGCTCAGCGGGAACTCGTCGGGAAGCTCCAAGCGCAAGGGCGGCGAACCAAAACCCTGGTCCAGCACCTTTTGAGCTTTTCCCGCCAGTCGAAGGCGGTGACGCGGGAGGTCAATGTTCACGACCTCCTGGAACAAGCCATTCTGCTAAATGAGTACGAATTACGCGCCGGCCGGGTCCGGCTGCATCCGGTCTTTTCCGATTTGCCCGGCATCGTGCGAGGCGATCCGCAACAGCTCCTCCAGGTTTTCGTGAATGTTATTCGCAACGCCGCCGACTCAATCCGCCAGAGCGGCCAACCCGGAACGCTTCGCATTAGCCACCGCTGCCTGACTGATCGAGTCCGCATCGAGTTCACTGACACGGGCGTTGGCGTGCGCGAGCCGGAACACGTTTTTGATCCCTTTTACACCACCAAAGCAGTGGGCCAGGGCGCCGGTCTCGGCCTCAGCATCTGCTACGGGATTCTCCAGCAACATCAGGGAAGCATCTCGTGCTGCAATAATCCGGGCCGGGGAGTTACTTTCACGATCGAGCTGCCACTCGTAAAAATTCCCCTGCCGGAACCTTCGTTGAGCCCGAGGACCTAGAGATGGAGGCGGCAGTGACTCGTCGTTCGTCCAAGTTGGTTGCCGCGGCTACCGTCGCCCAATAAAGCTGCGTCACCATGACTAGAAACCTTCGAGCGGCTATCGAGGCAGTAGCCGGCTCCGCTTGCCCTGTCGAGATGCTGTGGTTATGAAGAATACGCCACGCGAAAACTCGTTGATCCCGGAACCTGAAGGCAGCCCGGCGGCCCACTCCCTGCCCATCCGGGTGTTCGGCATTGATAGCAACGGTCGAGACTTCAGTGAAGAGACGGAGACGATGAGCGTGGACCGGCACGGCGCCTGTTTTCGCTTGCGCAACCCGGTCATCGTCGGCGATGTGGTCTGCGTCCGAAATCTGCGTTCCCACCAGGAAGCTCAATTCCGCGTGGCAGGCTGTTTGGGAAGCAGGGGCGATTCGCCTGACACCCGCGCCTGGGCGGTCGAGCCGGTGGATGCGCCTCCTTCCTTCTGGGGAATTGCTTTTCCAGCGGCGAGCGGGGCCGGCCAGGGCGCCAATCAGCAGGGCATGCAGTGCTGCGCTTGCTGCCAAGGGGAGATGGTGGAGACGACTCCCTGGCATCGAGAAATCCTGCGATCATCCGGACATATTCTGCGTGCCTGCTCGCGCTGCCACCAGGAGACGCTTTGGAAGCCGGCGGCCATCAAGACGTGCGGCGGCGCGGGTGATGGCGTCGGTGGCGCTGAGGAAGCGCCCAGGGGGGAAAGGCGGAAGCGCAAGCGAGCGGCCGTGCGCGTCAAAGTGCGCGTCCGGCTCCCTTACTCAGCCCACCCGGAGGTCACCTTCTCTCGAAATCTTTCGCCCGACGGCCTCGCCATCATCAGCGCGCGCGACTATCCGGTGGGGACGGAACTGCGCATCATCGCACCTTTCCTGCAGGATGATTTTCATGCCGAGGTGCCTGCCAGGGTGGTGCACCAGTCGCTTGTTGCGGGAACCCCGAGTAAGTTGTATGGCATTCGTTTCCTTAAGCCTTTGCGGAAGCCTTAGCCGCCCTTTTCCCCGGCCTTGTACTGCTTGCTCATGAAACTTTCGTACTATTGACGCTTTAACAGGTGGTCTGGAATATGAACGAGAGGTGTTCCTGTGAGCGGACGCACCCTGACTGCCTCCCGCAAGACCACTCGTCGCAGCAAACGGATCGGCCTTCGCATTCCTGTCCATGTTCGCGGTCGCACCCTGGAGGGACTTCCCTTTAAGGAAGATACCTTCGTGACGCAGATCAGCAAGCACGGGGCGAGGGTCCTCAGCTACAATACGGTCGCGGCCCAGGAGGAGTTGGAACTGGAGAACCGCTTGCGCCAACCTTTGCGCGCTCGTTTTCGCGTGGTCTGGATCGGCCCGGTCAAACCGGATGGCTCGAAGGAGCTGGGACTTAGCTACGTAGGCGTTCCTGTCCCCAGCGTGTTTGGCCTCTATTTCCCTTGATGCACTCCCGCCCACCTTGCCGATCACAGGCAACCAGACCCATTCTGAAACGACAGAAGACAGTCGTGTTCCTGCTTGTGCCACAGGCATCGGCGGTATCTTTTTGGTCGCCGCGACGCCGCCGTAGCGTGGTGTCAGGGGCGATGGCTTCTCGAGAAGAAAAGGGCCGCGGATTTGCGGGAGCTCTACTGTTGGAAACGTCGAAAATCGTCAGACTTCTTCGTCAGCCAAGCTTGCCGGGCCACCGCGGGCTCGCTTGCGCTTCCACTGGTAATCGTGCCGTAGCTTGCCGATGTGCTTGCCGAGCTGGCTGCGCAATTCCTCAAAAGCTCGCCGCGTGCTCACCCGGGTGTCGCTTCCCTCCCCGGTGGCATGCAGCCGGGCTGTCGGCAGCGCCAGGTTCAACGAGATGTAGTATTCCTCCTTGTGCGGGTTCTTTTCGAGTGTGGCATGCAGTTGCACCAAATCGGGTTGGTAGCTGGAAAGAAAGCGTTCCAGCTTCTTGATGTTCTTCACGAACTGCTCTTCCAAATTCCCATTCTTGACAAGATTCTTGTAGCTCAAAGCAATCTTCATCGGTGCACCTGAGGGTTAAAAGTGGGAAAGAGGGTTGCCCGGGTGGAATAGAACCTGACAGCACGCTGTCAGCTTAGCGCCATGCTATCCGCTTTTCAAGCCCGTACACTCCGGGCGGCTAGCGTGAGGTGCCTGAGCCGCTACTGGCCGTCTTGACGGCGACCACGGAATAGCGGTAGGCTAGCGTGGGCGAACAAAAAGCGAACAATGGCGATGTCCCAGGTGATGCGCGTTGGCCCGGCGGGCTGGTCCTATCAAGACTGGAGTGGGATCGTCTATCCGCTGCGCCGTGGCCGCGGATTTCACGAGGCGGCTTACCTTGCCGACTATTTTGACACCATCGAAATCAACACCTCGTTTTATCAGCCCGTTCGCCCCGAACTGGGCAAGCTCTGGGTGCGCAAGGTGGAGCATAACCCCCGCTTTCTTTTCACCGCCAAGCTGTGGCACCGCTTTACGCACGAGCGGCAAACCTCGGCCGAGGACGAGCTGGCCGCCCGCGAAGGCTTTGACGCCCTGATGGCCGAAGGCAAACTGGGCGCTGTCCTGATGCAGTTTCCCTGGTCGTTCAAGTACGATCCTGACAACCGCCATTACCTCATCGGCCTGATTCTCCGTTTCCGCGCTTACCCGCTCGTCGTCGAAGTGCGACACGGCTCGTGGAATCAGCCGGAAGTCTATGAGCTGCTGCGCGAATGGAACGTCGGTTTCTGCAACATCGACCAGCCGGTGATTGGCCGCTCGCTCAAGCCTTCCGCCGCCGCAACTTCTCCCGTCGGTTACATTCGCCTTCATGGCCGCAACTACGATTCCTGGTTCAGCGAGGACGCCAAGCGGCAGCCGGACGAGCGGTACAACTACCTCTATTCGGCGGCGGAACTACAACCCTGGGCGGCCCGCACGCGCAACGTTTCCGACCAAACCGAAAGCACCTTCGTCATCACCAACAACCACTACCAGGGGAAGGCCATCGCCAATGCGCTCCAATTGGTCCACCTTCTCACCGGGAAGCCCGTGCGTGTCCCGCCGGAGATGATTTCGCGCTACCCGGAACTGGAATCCATCGCCACTCCCGACTCGGTTGCGCCGGGTCTGTTCTCTGCCCCAAAGAACCAAGCAACCTAGGCCCGCACCGAGAAAGTTCATCGGCGATCTTGTGGAGGGATGGAGCGCGGCCAGCAGGATTCCGAGAACTTTTCCACTTATATGTTCAACACAACGGCCCGGTCCAGGCGGTCACATGCCTTGACATTCTTATGGCCGCGCATGTTTCATATGGGCAGGCAAAGAGATGCCATCCAGTCAGCCGCCCGGCCGCGACTCGGAAGGTCCGCAGCTCTACCGCCCCGCCACAGATCGCGGCAGCCGCCTGCCTTCCTTGCGCGCGATCATCATCATCTTGCTCATTTTTCTTCTCGGGCTCGTGCTATTTCTCCGTTCCTCGCGCCGGTCAAAGCTGCCGGCGGGCGAACAAACCTCTGTGGGAGTGTTATCCGCGGCGCTGCCCCGAGATTGTCCTGTTAATGAGCTTGGCGTCCCCGGCGGGATTTGAACCGCGCGTTTTTCCGCAGAGAGCGGAACGTCCTCGGCCAAGCTAGACGACGGGGACGGTGCCGGAAGATAGAAGCTCGAGGCCAAAGGCCGGGAGCTTGAGAAAACAAATTGGAAACTGGAAACAAGAAAAAAGCAAGCGAGATTCGAGGCCGGCAGAGGCCGCGAATCTTTCGGAGCCGGCTACGCCAGCCTTGCTTGCTTCTGGCGCAGGGCTTCGGCCAGAAAACTCTTCAGAGAATCGGCGGCCGCGCCATCCATCCTTATAAATTCCAGCCCCGCCACCGCCTTGTGCGGAACGCTGCGAACCGTGGCTGTCGCCCGAAGCTTCATTTTCCGGGGCATCAAAACGATTTCGATGTTTTCACCCGGAGTCAGCGAGTGGAGCGTGTCCAACAACAGGCCGCGAAGGCTCACGATGCGCGCCCGGTCAATCGCCGTCCGCCGGCCCTGACGCCACATCACCGGAATTGGTTCCATCAAGCGATAGCGAGGATACCGACGCAGTACCTTGTGCATGGGCTGATCATCCTTGGGGCTGGGCAGGTCTGCTTGCCCCGCTACCAGATGCTGCGGGGTCCGCGGCGGCGGGCGCTCGATTTGCCCGCCGGAAGCACCGGTGCACATAGCTTAGCAGAATCTTGTCCGCAGGAGAATACTGCACTCCGGGATTGGCAACCACGGCTGGCAGGGCAAGATTTGACGATTGTGGCGGAGCGGACCGCAGACTGCGACCCGATGACAACCCCGGGCCAACGAAGATCCTGGCATCCGAACAGCGAGAAATGGGCGAGAGCGGTTTTGCGGGAGCGTTGCCGCCCGGCGGGAAGATTTCCTCTCTTTTGACCGCTGGTACCTTTGTACCGGGAAACGCCAGCCGGAAGTACCATTGACCAGAAATAGTTCGGCGCCTAGGCTGCCCCTGACAACTCGGGGTGCGTGTCCAAGGGTAGGTTTACTCTTACGACACAATACCGGGGTGTCGAGGTGTGCCGAAAACGCCTCGATGCGCTAAGATTCCTGGGCCAAGCAATCCCTTTCTGGGAGGTCCGGGATGCAGAAGCGCATTCAGGTTGTCTTCGCCATCTCATTGCTGATCCTGTGCGGTGCGTTTGGGCTCAAAGGGCTTGTCGCAGGAGGACATAGCGACCAGCCGGTGGTAGTGGCCCACGGTGGGGCGCCGATCCCACCTATACCGTTCCATGGTGGGGCGCCGATCCCGCCGATTCCGTTCCACGGTGGGGCGCCGATCCCGCCGATTCCGTTCTAGGGACAGTGGGCTTCTAACCAGTCTTCATAATGCCCTGCGCGCTGCCTTGAGAGCGGCGATGTGGGGCATTTACGATTATCTAATCTGGGCGTTGAGCGTTGGTCTCGTCGGATACGTGTTGTTTCGTATCATGGCGGGGAGAGCCTTCACCCGCTATCTGGCGCTTAGCACATACCTCCTGGCCACGCTCTCTTTCACCGTCACCGCAGCCCTCATATATCTTCTTTACGGCTTCCGCTCCCTGGAGTACCGCTATTTTTACTTTTTTGGCGACGCCGTCTTGTCTCTGTTGCTCTATCTGGTTCTTGCGGGACTTTTTGAACGCATCTTCAGCGAGCTGGGGTTCAGCCGTTACGTGCGGTGGGTGGCTCTGCTCGTTCTTGCGGGCACGGTTGGGGTCTCCTACTCGATCGTTCACTCGGCCGGCGACCGCATTTTGGGCAAATTCGTGGTGGAACTCCAGCAAAACCTATACTTCCTCGGTGTCGTTCTCTGCACGTTGCTATGGTTTTCCATGCGCAAGCTGAACAACATGCCGATGCGATTGATGCAAATCACGCTGGGTTTGGGAATGTTTCTTGGGGCGCACGCGGCTCTTTACGCCTTCCACAACATGTTCCCGAGCCTTGCCTTTTGGCGCTACATTCCGCCGGCCAGTTACGTACTTTTCCTGGTCGTCCTGGCACACACCTTCACCACGGTGCCGGAGACGGCCCGGGTAGAGACAAGGTTGGTGACGCAACTCCAATGATGCTTGCCGCTGCTATCTTCATCGTCTCGGTGGTAGTCGCGCTTCAATTCTTCGTTTACTTTTGTCACTCGAGGGTTGTGGGGGCGAGAGAGATTCCAGCGCGCGTTGCCAGCATCGCCGGGCTGGCCAGCCGGCCGGCCGGGCCCCGTCAATGCCGGCAGGGGTACTTCGCCATCTCCTCTCTGTTGCGAATGATCCCAAACAACATCGCGCCCCAGCGGCCGGTGCGCGAGTGGGCGGGAGCGATTTCCGCCTACTTCGCCTTCTTGCGCTTGGGTCATACTCTGTCTGACTCTCTGGGCCTTAGCTCTTTGGGCGGGCCCGTCACCAGTGAGATGGCCCACGCTGTTGCCTACCTGGGTGGCGTTGCCGACCGCCGGATTGAACGGCTCTCGACGGCGCTCGGCCGCGTGGCTGCGCTCGATTTCTAGTGCTTTGCCAACTCCGTTCCCTGGCGAGGGCAAGTCGCCCAGGTGCATCGGCAGAAGCCACGGGGCTGCATGAGGGCACCCCGGCCGCGGAAGCGGCCAGCTTGATTCTGGAAGGACTCCCCGAGGCGGCTGCTTGCCGCAGGCACGCCGGTTAATGGTTTCCTGACAGATCGAAGAAGATCGAGGATTTCCTACTCGACGCTAGAAAGCTTTTCCTGCCCTGGGAATGTGCCGGGCATGCGCGTTTACGCGGCATATTCATGCACGGGAAGAGGTTAACCTATCACAAAAGGGGCCCTGGCCTTGGCACACGTCGTGCTCACCTAGCAGCACCAATCAATACGCCCTCTGTGCCCCGGGAGGTTCACCTTGAAACCCAGTTTCCCTCTTAGGCGGTATCCCCGCGTAGAAGTTCCTGTCGGCATCCCGATACTTTGCGAAGGATTCTCTGTCCGGGAGTGGTACCGCGCGACCAACCTGAGCAAAGGGGGCTTTTTTGCCGTTACCACAAAGCCGCTGGCGCCCGGCACGGTCCTCATGGTTTCCTTCTATGGCCCGCGCAGCCGCCACATCAACACCGTCGCGGTCGTGCGGGACGTGGTCCCCGGCAAGGGCATGGGAATGGAATTCTGCTTCCTGCCGGCGAGCTACCTGGAAACGTTGCACTCCTGGATCACATCCCCGGAAGGCGGGCCCAAAGAACGCTCCGGTACAGCTCCGTCAGAAGCCGTTTCGGCTCAAAAATAGACAATGGCCAAAGCTTACGCCGCCTCACCGCAGCTCACGCTCAGCACCGGCGGGAGGCAATCGAGCAGCAGTTCCCAATGCTCTCCGCGGTCACGGCTCAAGAAGACCTGTCCTCCCTGGGTTCCAAAGTAAACCCCGCACGGCTCGCAGGAATCCGAGGCCATGGCATCGCGGAGCACGTTTGCGTAAGCGTGCTTCTGCGGCAGGCCGCGGGACAAGGGCTGCCAGCTTTTCCCGCCATTCCTCGTCCGATAGACACGCAGTTTCCCATCCACCGTACAACGAAAATCAGGCCCTTCCTCCGGCAAGACATACATCACCTGAGGATCGTGGGGGTCGAGCGCCATCGCAAATCCGAATCGCGACGGCAGGCCGCGGCTGATGTCCGTCCAGCGGTCGCCGGCGGAATCCGAGCGGTACACACCGCAATGATTTTGCTGGTAAAGGAGGTTTGGGCGGGATGGATGGGCAGCGAATTTGTGCACACACTGTCCCACTTCCGGAAATTTGTCGGGCAGAAAGTCGGCGCGCAATCCGCGGTTCATCGGGTTCCAGCTTGCGCCGGCGTCGTCGCTGCGGAAGAAGCCGGCGGCCGAAATGGCCACATAGATGCGCCGCTCGTCGTGTGAGTGCACCGCGATGGTATGGAGAATCAAGCCGCCCCCGCCGGGCGTCCATTTCTCTCGCGAGCTGTGCCGATTCAGCGCGGCCACCTCTGCCCAATGCAATCCCCCGTCGTCGCTTCGGAAAAGACCGGCCGGCTCGACGCCGGCGTAAACGACGCGGGGTTGCGATACCGGCCCGGGGGCAACGCTCCAGACGCGCTTGACGGACAATCCGCTGTCCGGCGCATACCGAACCCCTTCCCGGCTGTGCCGCCAGGTCTTCCCCCAGTTCGTGCTCGAGCGGACGTCACTGCCCCACCAATCGCTGTTTACCGCGCCAAAAATGCGCCGGCCGTGGCGCGGATCCAAGATCATGTTGTGAACCGCCCAGCCTTTGAAAAAGAAGCTGCCCACTTCCCATTTCCTGCGGCGCTTGTCGCTCCATAGGAGGAGTCCACCCTTGCGCGTTCCAATCAGAAGGACAATATTCCCTCGGCGCGGCTGGCTCATCGTCGTTCTCCCTGTTTGGCGGAATTGCTTGTGTCCGGGTAGATTTTATCCCAACCTGGCGATGAGGCATGCAGTGGAATTTTGCGCTTTGCGGCGCGGCCGTCGCCGAACCGTTTGAAGTTCGACGGGCAGAACGCGCGAGGCCCCATCTATTTGACGAGAAGCCTGGCCAGCCCCCTGGCGGGCAGCTCCGGTCGCAGAATGGATGCAGGCTGGCCCTCGCGGTCGAGTATGGCCTCAGCGCACAAAAAGCCGCTGCGCACGGCGCTCTCCATGGTGGCTGGCCAGCCGGTGGCGGTCCAATCCCCGCACACAAAAAGATTACGAACGGGCGTTTGCGGTAGTGGCCGGAGCGCTTCCGTTCCCGGCGTGGGGGCGTAGGTTGCTCGGATTTCCTTGATGACGGTGGCCTTCATCAGCTTAGCCGTGCGTGTCTCCGGAAGAATTTCAGCCAGCTCGCGCAAGGCAAGCTCGATGATTTGGCTGCGCGACATCGGTGCCAGCCGGTGCGAGGCGCTGACGACGCAGAGAAGATAACTGCCCGAGTCGCTTCGGCCATACAGTTTCGATTTATTGAAGATCCACTGAAGCGTGCGATCCAGCACGGTCAGATATGGTTCGTCCATCACCTGGCTATCGAACCACAGATGGATGCCGGTGATCGGCGAAGCCTCCAGCCGATTCCAGCGTTGGAAATATTCGTGGGCCCCGGCGAGGTCTTCCGGCAGCAATTCCAGGATGGCGTCAAAGGGCAGCGCCGAAACAAAGTAGTCTGCTTCAGCAAGCTCACCGTTATCGAGGACCACTTGCCGCACCAACCCATCGGCTACCACGATCCCTTCCACTCCGCGCCGAAGCACAACGCCACCCCCGCGAGCAGCGAACCGGCCTGCGCCGGCGGCGCTGTAAAGTTCGCCCAGGGGGACGACGGGAACGCCGATCTCGAAGCCACGGCGATGAAGGAGGAAAGCCTTGCGGAAAACTTCGGTGCCATGGAGCGCGGAGACGCGGTCCAGCTCCTCATTCAAGGCGCTCACCAGCACCACCTTCCAGAAGCGTTCGATGGCAAGCCGGCTTTGGCCCCGCTCGGCCAGCCAGAAAGCCATCGTCTGCCCTTCCCACCGCCTTCGACTGCCAGCATCGGCTCGCAAGATGGCCATCATCGCGCGAGCGATGCGAAACTTGTCTCCGAGACCAAGGAAGGGAAAGCGGAGAAACGACGGCAGCAGATGGAACGGTTCCGGGAGTGGCGAGGAACGGATGGTTCCCACGCGCCGCTCAGGGCCAGCCAATGCGAGCGTTCGGAAATAACCGATCTTGCTGCCGACGCCGAGCATTTCGTAAAAGGCAACGAGGTTGGTGCAGCAACCGAGGAGGACGTGCTGGCAATTGTCCACCTCCTGCCCCTCAGGAAGCAGGTAGGAGGCGGCCCGGCCGCCGAGGTGGGGCTTTTTCTCGAAGAGGCAGATGGAAAAACCGCGGTCAGCGAGGGCTGTGGCGCAGGCCAACCCCGCCAGCCCGCCGCCCATCACGATCACCGACTTGGTCGAGGCCATGAACAATTCCCAAGCGCCAAAGCCATGCTCGGAGCAAAATGCGCGCCTTCACGCAGCCGGAGAGCCCCGCCCGGCGAGCGAAAACATCGTATCCCTGCTTTTCAATCCGGCCCAGGATGCCGCGATAAATCTCCATCATAGCCCAGAGGGCCGGCCGGCTGTCCGGGTGAATCAGGGTGAGGAGTTCGCGCGAGCGATCATAGTAGGTGCGCGCCCGCTCCACTTCAAATTTCATCAGAGTGAGAAAAGCGGCGTTCACCACGCCGGCCGCCAACTGCTCTGCCGGGTAACCAAAAACCTCCAAATCCTCAAGGGGAAGATAGACGCGGCCGGCGGCGGCATCCTCCTTGAGGTCGCGCAGGATATTGGTCAGTTGAAAGGCCACCCCGCAGCTCTCGGCCAGCTCCCTGGCGCGTGCGGAAGCTTTGGGGTCGCGGAAACCAAAAATGTCGAGGCAAACCAGGCCCACCACCGAAGCCACCCGGTAGCAATAGCGATAGGTATCGGCAAAGGCGGGATAGCGAAATATGCGAAGGTCCATTTCGGCGCCGGCAATGACCTGGTCGAAATAGGCGCGCGGGATGCGATAGCGACTGATCGTGTCGTGAAACGCAGGCAGGATCAAGCTGCCCGCATAGTTCCCGGCCAGCGCCTTGTCCAGCGCCTCGCGCCACCGCGTCAAATCGGCAGCCTTCTCGCTGCCATCCCCCTGGCGGTCGGAAATATCGTCGGTAAAGCGCATGAAGGCATAAATAGCGCAGAGGGCTTGGCGCTTGGCGCGCGGCAACACGAGGAAGGAATAGTAAAAGTTCCGCGCCTTGCTTCGGGCGATTCGCCGGCAATATTGATAGGACCGGCTAAGAAGTTCCTGGCTCACGGGATTGATAGAACCGAAGGATTTGCCGACCGCCGGCTTGCCGCAGGCGTCAGCAGATGCTTGATGAAAACCGCCGCGAAAAGGCGCAGCTTGGCAACCCTGCCGAGCGCCGGGCGGCGGTCGAAGACATCATAGCCATGGCGCTCAATGGCGCGGAGAATTTCCATTCCGCCGCGGCTAAAGAGCTCGACGTCGAGCCGCAGCCGCCTGTCCACCATTTGCGCCAGCGGCAAACCAGCCTCAAACATCCCCCGCGTTCGCTCCACCAGAGTTTTCATCAGGGAAACAAGACGTTCATCGAGACGTCGAGCAAAAATATCCTGTTCGTGCAATCCGTGCCGCTCCAGGTCTTCGATGGGGATGTAGAGCCGATCTTTCTCCAGGTCCCGGGCAACATCCTGCCAGAAGTTAGCCAATTGCAGCGCCGTGCAAGTGGCATCGGACAGCGCCTGGCGCTGGGGATCGTCGTAACCGCAGACGTAGAGCACCAGCCGGCCCACCGGGTTGGCCGAATAGCGACAGTAGCGAAGCAAATCCGGAAAGGTGGGATAGCGTCGCACCAACTGATCTTGCCGGAAGGCAATCAGCAAATCGGCAAAAGGCTCCCTGGGAATGTTCCGCGCCTGCGCCGTCCGCCGCAGCGCCACGAACACCGGATGCCGCGGCCGGCCGTCATAGCACAGGTTCAACTCCTCCTGCCACCAGTCCAGCAGGCGCAAGGCCCGGTCGCGGTCGGGGATTTCGTCGGCCAGATCATCGGCCCAGCGACAGTAGGCATAGAGGTTGTAAAAATGCTGGCGCAGAACGCCGGGCAGCAACCAGGAAACAACCGTGAAATTCTCATAGTGGCTGCGGGCCAGCCGCCGCGTATAATGCTCCGCTTGCTCCAAAGTAACTGGTCCAGCCGGCAGGCCGGCAGCGATTTCCAGCTCGATGGCGTTGCCCATAGGATGGCTTCTCAGGCTGAACTCAGCCGGGCGCGACTCGTCCTGTTCCAACCATCGGATCATACTTGCCGTTGACTGCGTTTCGACAAGTTGGAACGGGACTACGGAATGATTGCCGTCTTCAGTTCACCGTTGCGATTCTTGAGCTGCCGGAACATGCCCGGCAGTTCGGTCAACGGAATCTCCCCGGTCACAAAGTCGGACGCCCGCACTCCCCCGCTGGCGATGACGCCCATGGCTTCACGGATGAAGCGCGGGGTGTGGTGAAAGGTGGACTTGATGGAAATCTCGGAATAGTGGAGCAGCACCGGATCGAATTGCACGGCGCTGCCGGTGGGACAGCCGCCAAAAAGGTTGACGGTTCCGCCCTTGCGCACCATCTCCACCGACCACTGCCAGGTGGCAGAGCTGCCGACCGCTTCAATGACGACATCGGCCCCTCTCCCGCACTCGGTCAACTGCCGCACATATTGCACCGGGTTCGCCACGCGGTTCACGTCAATGGCGGCGGCCGCTCCCAGCCGCTCGGCCGCTTCCATCTGCGTATGGCGCTTGCCCAGGGCAATCACCCTTGCCCGGCGCAGACGGGCCAGCCGGATGAACATCAAGCCGATGGGCCCGCAACCCAGCACGACGACCGTATCCCCCTCACCCACGCCGGTTTCGTCAATTCCCCGAAGCACGCAGGCGAGCGGCTCGACGAGCGCGGCATCCACATAGTCCACTTGTGCCGGAATCTCGAGGGTGTTTTTCTGCAAGATGCGGCCGGGAACGTGAATGAATTCAGCGTAGGCGCCATTGTTGAAAAGAAGATTTTCACAAAGATTTTCGCGGTCCCTGCGGCAGTAGAGACAATCGCTGCAGGGGGCTGAGTTGGCGGGCACCACGCGCATGCCCGGACGAACGCTCACCACATCGCTGCCCACCAACTCCACCACTCCGGCCAGCTCGTGGCCAAAAATGGCGGGTGGCGAGATCATGCGGGCGTGGTGGCCCTGGCGCCAAACCTTCAGGTCGGTCCCGCACAGGAGCGCCACCTTCACGCGCACGAGCGCGTCCTGCGGGCCTACCTCGGGTATGCCCACACGCTCGATCTTCAAGTCCTCTTTGCCGTAAAGCACTGCCGCCGTCATGTGTCCGTTTCGTGTAGTCAGATCGTTCAAGGACGTATCACCACTTTCAGCGAATTTCCCGCCGGCCGGGCAGCGAGTTCCAGGGCCTGCTGGATGTCTTCGAGCTCGAACCGGTGGGTGATCAGTTCTGCGACGGGGATGGCCCGTTTGAAAACCACCTCGGCCGCCTCCGCCTGCAGATCAACGGAGGCGCTGTAACTGCCGAACAAGACTTTTTCCTGCACGCCGATTTCAGCAGGATCAATGCTCAATTTTTCTTTCGCCGAGTTCTGAGCAAAAAGCAAAATGCGGCCACCCGGACGCGCCGCTTGCAAGGCGTGATCCACAATGTTTTCGGCGTGCACCGCCACCAGCACCACATCCGCTCCGCGGTCCTGGGTAAAGCGCCCAAGGATCTTCATCGGTTCTTGCCGGAGCGGGTTAACCGCCACGTCAGCGCCCAGCTCACGCGCTTTCTCAAGACGAAAATCAATCCGGTCGGAAACCATGGCGCGGGCGCCCTCTCGCCGCGCCAGCAGCATCAGCATCAGTCCAATGGGTCCCTGGCCAATCACATAGACCGTCTCCCCCGGCTTGATCCCCACCTTGCGAATTCCCTTGAGACAGGTGTTGACCGGTTCCACCATCGAAGCCTCTTCCATCGTCACGTTCGACGGAACACTCACCATGCCTTTTTGCACGACCCAGGGCATCACCCGGATGTATTGAGCAAAGCCGCCGCCGTTCGGCTCAAAGCCGGCGGTTGTTCCGACCTGCTTGTAGGTGGGGCATTGGGAATACAGTTTCTTTTCACAATAGAAGCAGTGCTCGCATGGAATGTGGTGGAAGGTCATCACCCGGTCGCCGACTTGCCAGCGGGCAACCCGCCGGCCCACCCGCGCCACCCGACCGGCCATCTCATGCCCAAAGATCTGCGGGGGCGGACAAAGGTCGGAATGGATCTTTTTGAGATCAGTGCCGCAAATGCCGCAAGCTTCGATGCGAATCAGGACCTCATCCTCGCCAATTTCAGGGACGGGCACCGTTTCCAGCCGGACGTCGCCCCTGCCGCGATAGACAGCCGCCTTCATCGTCTTTGCCAGGGTCCGGATGGCGGGGGTTGCTTCCCGAATCGCTCGCTCCTCGGTATGGATTCCGGCCGCTTGGCGTTCGAGGTTCAAGTGACCTCCGCAAACAGGTCTTTTTCTGCTCGGCTTGCGATAAAGCGACACTCGCCGAGGCAGGCCGCATAGACAGAGAGATATTCTGCGAGCCTAACGGCGGCGCGGCGCGACTCTCTTTCAAGACGGACCAGAGCGGGCAAGGACCAGGGCCGCCGCGCTACCCGGGCGAGAATCTTGCCGGTCGCCCATCCCCGCTCGGGATCAAACGCAGCGTTGAAATCGAGGGGAAGCTCGCGACGCACCCCGTCGCTGATGCTGCGCACCGCTATCGCCGGAATACCTCGCTCCGCCGCCTCGCTCAGCACGCCCGCGGACTCCATGTCCACCCAGTCGGCGCCGGACTCTCTCGCCAGTTCCAGTTTTTCTTCGATCCTTCCCAGGACTCGTTCGAGGGTGGTCCCGCTTGTCCGCCGCCAGGGCAAACCTGTCCGCTCAGCCAGGCTGAGGAACTCGCTCCTCGCCCGGTGGACAATGGCGCCGCGCCGATCCAGGAGCCGTTCCGCGAGCACAATGTCACCCACACACAGGTCAGGTCGGAGAGCCCCTGCCAGCCCGCAGACCAGCGCCACGTCGGGCCGGAATTGATTGAAAACCCACCTGGTACCCTCCCGAGCAAGTTTTTCTCCCGGCCCAATCACCCCGGCGGCAATCTCGCCGCTCGCCGTCACCGTCCACCAGAGGCGACGCCGATCTGACGTGGCGCGCAAGAGGGCGCGCGATCGCTTCAACCAGGGCCTTGCCTCGCGCTCGAGCGCAAAAAGCAAAGCGACTTTGAGATAATCGGCCATTCTACGCAGCTCTCCGCCATTGCGGGCTGGAGCTGCCCCGCACATATCCGGCATCGCAAAACCATGCGACGGCGCGCGCCAGCGCATCCTCCACCGGCGTGGGGGCGTAGCCCAGTTCTCTCATCGCCTTGCTGCAATCGACAAACATTTTGTATTTCGACATGCGCACGCCATCCAGGGGAATGCGCGGCGGCCTGCGCAGCAACCAACAAGAAAGAAAGTTTTCGGCGTAGCCGGCTGCCATCGCCACGGCGTGCGGCAACCTCACCCGCGGGGCCGGCAGGCCGGTCAGCTTTTCGAGCGCGTCCAGAATCTGTTTCATGGTCAGGTTGCGATGACCGAGAATATAGCGCTCGCCCACCCTGCCTCGATCGGCGGCCAGCAAGTGCCCGGCGGCAACATCCTCGACCGCAACCCAGTTCAGGCCCGTGTCCACGTAGGCGGGCATTCGCCGGTTGAGAAAATCCAGGATCATTTTCCCGGTGGGCGTGGGCTTGATGTCGCCCGGGCCGACGGGGGCCGTCGGATTCACGATGATCACCGGGAGCCCCTTGCGCGCCATGGCGAGCGCTTCCTGCTCGGCGAGAAACTTCGAGCGTTTGTAAGGCCCGATCATGCGAGCAAGGGTGGCAAGGCTCTCCTCGTTGCTGACCTCGCCGTCACGGGGCGGCGCGATGGTGGCCACGCTGCTCGTATAAACAAAGGTTTCCACCCCCTCTTCAAACGCCAACTGGAGCAAATGGCGGGTGCCCATGACATTGGTGCGATACATTTCGTCCGGGTGGCGGGCCCAGAGGCGGTAATCAGCAGCCACGTGAAACACCTTGCGGCAGCCGCGGAGCAGCGCCCGGAGGCTCTCCGGCTCGAGCAAGTCACCCCGCACGGCTTCCACTTCGACACCCTGGAGGTTGGCCAGGGAGCTCCTTTGCCGAACCAGCACACGCACCCGGTCGCCTCGCTCGGCCAGTTGCCTGGCCAAGTGGCTGCCGATGAATCCGGTTGCGCCGGTTACCAGCGTCGTCAAGGTCTGGCCGCCCCAGCGGCACTAGGAGAATTGCCAGGCGATCATCTTGAGAGTATCGCCCAACTTTCGGTTCACGCCCAGCACGGCCGAGGGTTCGTATCCGCAGTGCACCATGCAATTCTCGCAGCGCGGGTCTCGACCATGGCCGTATCTCTCCCAGGGCGTGTTGTGAATCAAATCGGTGAACGTCTTATGATGAGCGTCGGTCATCAGGTAGCACGGGCCTTTCCAGCCCTGGGTGTTGTAGGTCGGGTTGCCCCAGGCGGTGCACTGAAAAGTGCGCTCGCCCTTGAGAAATTCCAGATAGATCGGCGATGTGATCAAACGATATTTTTCAAACAGCCGATCAATGTGACGAAATTTCTGGTGGATATCCTGACGGGTCATGAAAATTTCCTTGGACTGCACCGCCGAATAAGAATATCCGGGTGAGATCATGAAGCCATCGACGCCGAGGCCGGTCAAAAACTCAAAGAGATGCTCGATCTCCGCCATATCCGTTTCCTTGTAAACGGTGGTGTTGGAACAGACAAGGAAGCCCGCCGCCTTGGCTGCCTTGATGCCCTCGATGGCCTGTTGGAAGACGCCCTGGCGCTCGACGCACAGGTCATGCGTCTTTTCGAGTCCGTCCAAATGGACGTTGAAAAAGAAGCGCGAAGTGGGCTTGAACTCATGCAAGCGCTTGGTGATGAACATGCCATTGGTGCAGAGGTAGATGTGCTTCCTGCGCTTCAGGATCTCGCTCACCAGTTCTCCCAGGTGGGGGTAGATCATCGGCTCGCCGCCACAGATGGAGACGATGGGAGCGCCGCACTCTTCGAGCGCCCGGATACACTGCTCGACGGTGAGCATCTCGGTGATGGTTTGCTTGTATTCCCGGATGCGGCCACAGCCGGTGCAAGTCAAGTTGCAGGCATGCAAAGGCTCCAACATCATGACCAGCGGAAAGCGCTCGTGGCCGTTCCGCAATCGCTTGCCAATCAGGTATTTTGCAAACGAAACGCTCAAGCTCAGTGGAAAACGCATTGGTTCCCTCATTTCCCCCGGACCCGGAAATCCTCCGGACGGATGGGCACCGATTCCTCTTCCGGTGCTTTGGCGCCAGCCGAGCCGCCTCGCAGCAGCCGCTCATAATGCGCCAGGGCATAGAGCGGAAAATAGAGCGGGTAATGGTGGTATTTAAGGTAAAAGACCTTAGGAAAACCCGTCCCGGTGAAATAATCTTCCCGCCAGGAACCATCCTGGCGCTGCGTTTCCATCAGGTAGCGAACGCCCCGTTGCACCCCGATGCTCTTGGCATCGCCGGAAGCAAACAAGCCAATCAAAGCCCACGCCGTCTGCGAGGCTGTGCTCGGACCTTTCGCCTTGTGCTCCGGATCTTCGTAGGAGCGACAGGTCTCGCCCCAACCCCCGTCCTCGTTTTGCACCGAACGAAGCCATTGAGCAGCATGCTGGCAATAGGCTTCTTCGGCTTCGCCCACCGCGGCCAGCCCGCGCAACACCTGGCTGGTCCCATAAAGGTAGTTGACCCCCCAGCGGCCGTACCAGGAGCCATCGGCTTCCTGTTCGCTTTTCAGGAATTGGATGGCGCGGCGCACCGCCGGATGTTGGCGGGCGAAGCGGTAGTGGCCGAGCATCTCCAAAACGCGCCCGGTGACATCGGCCGTGCTCGGGTCCAGCATGGCATTGTGATCGGCAAAGGGAACCACGG
>DATBWB010000125.1 GCA_036514995.1 Candidatus Acidiferrales bacterium | reverse complement strand
CCGCCCGTCGGCCTTTTGAGAGGCGATGCGCTATTCGCGGGCGATAATCCCCAGCCGCTTCAGCTCTTCGCCGTAATATTTCCGATAGAGAATATCGTACTCGGCGCTTCCCTCGGGAATCTCTTTTTTCTGCGAGCCAATTTTCTGCTTGACGCCGGCATCAATCTTTTCTTCTTCTTTGAGAAGCGTCTGAAGAATTTTCACGATCTCCAGGCGAATGGTGTTCCGATCCTCGACGAAGTTTACCTCGTCCATCTTCACGAGTTCATCAGTGACAACGTGGGAGATTTTCATAATCTTTTCCCGGCTGAGTCGCAACGCCCACTCCTATCGCAAGATTAGCTTTTTCTCCCGCACCAGTTGATTCTTGACGCGCTTGTACATCTCCTGATAGGAGGCCCCGGTCCTTCTCATTTCGTCTTGATATTGTTCGAGGATGGACCGCACCTCCTCGTTCACGCGGTCTTCCACCGCCAGCTCCTCGGCCATGGCGGCGCGTATGCGGCCGACCAGCGCCTGCTGTTGTCCGGTTTCGATCATCTGGCCTTCCAATAGGCGCTTCACCAGCGCCTTGGCCAGGTAATGGACATAATCCCGGTGCAGCAGCATGCGTGCTCCCTTCTTGTGCGCGCTCAACGTTTTGAGTCTATTGGCCCGGTCTTGAGCTGTCAAGGCAACCCTTCTTCTCTTCATCTTCGGTCGTTCCAAACCCGCCAGGATAGCAGGGCGAGGCCGGGGGGTTGCCCGAGCAGGTCTCGTGGCTGCAAGGCCGAAATGACTCTTGTGATCGGCCTAACCTCAGTTCCTTGTTGGTCACAAAGGGCTACTTTTCGTTAACGCTGTCGCCCGAAGCAGGTATAGTCGCCCTGTGCCTTTCACCGGCATTTCCTTTCATGAAACTTTAGTTTGAGCGTTTTTGGTACGAAATGCAGGGGTACGCGGGTTCTGGACGGTTTGTATCGCGCGCACTATTGGTCGGGCGGTAGGGCGAAGCTACTTTCGAGCATGAGCGCGAAGGATGCGGATTGACCGCAAGCCTTGGCGCCCATCCCCAGCCCTCGGGAGGGCCCCATGACCGTTGCCGGCGCAGTACTTCTTCTACAACTCGTTGCTGCGTTGCCGGGCGAGGAGTTTCCGGGCGAGGATGCGGCAGCGTTGGAGCGGCTTTCAGCGTCTCCGAGTGCGCTCGCTCTGTTGGTGGCGCCTCAACCTCTGAGTCCGCCCTTGGTCTCCGCGCCAGCCCCGATTCCCATCCTGCGAATGCCCGAAGCTCGCCCCATCTCACGCAACGAGCGCATGGTCTGGACTTCCCTCACCTTCAGCACCCAGGCTGCCGCTGCCTTTGACGCTCGCACCACTCGCATGTTGCTTCATGGCTACGGCGGACGCGAAGTCAATCCTTTCCTTCGGCCAGTGGCCGGCTCCGATGCTGGCCTCTTCGCCGCCCTGCAGGTGAGCGCCAGTGGCGCAAACTACCTTGGCTGGCGGATGCTTCGTAGCCAGCGGCGTTGGGTGCGCAAACTCTGGTGGCTGCCACAAACCGTCAATGTCGCCGGCTCCCTGTTCGGCGGCTTTCACAACCTCAACGAGATCCATAAGCTCCAGAATCGCGGAGTTCGCTAGAATCTGTCACATAACCGAGGAGGACGATCGGGCGGGGCTGTGTGATACTAAGCGCGCCGCACCGGGCGAAGCGTCTATCCAGGGAGATTCTTCGTCCCGATTTCATCGGGACTCATCTATGAGGCAGAATGACACGACCGATGGGGCCGGGGTTACAAAAGAGCTTCTAGAAGAGTTTGAAGGTTTGCACTTCGAGATCGCCGGTGACGGTCAAAAGCTCACCCTGTTCCAACGCAGCCCATTCCCCTTCCAACAATCTTTCTGAGCAGACGAGGATTGCCTCCGATTCGGCCAATCCCTTACTTTCAAGGCGCGTGTAAGTCTCCTGGGAGTCACCAGCAAGGGGCGTGCCTTTGGTCCAGTCCCGGTGATAGAGGGAATAGAAGGCGGCTGAGCGCGTACATAAACGGAAAGCGTAGAAGGCGGTGTCACTAGCCAGGATGAAATTGAGGCTTGAAAATTCGCCGTCGTCAACCAGCGGCTTCAACGCCCGGCGAAGCCATTGTTCGGCCGGTTGTGCTGGCTCGAAACTCTTGAGGAGCCAGCGGAACAGCGCCTCACTGTCCGTCTCGCTCCCGAGCTCAACGTGACCCAGCCTCTTCCTGACAGCGGCCTCAAGCTTTGGAAAGAGATGCCCGCTGTGGGCAAAAATCCAACCCCCGTAGAGGAAAGGGTGGCAATTCCGCTGGCTGCGCCCGCCTCGCGTCCCCCGGCGAATATGGCCGATGAACCGCGTTCCCTCCCCTTCGAGCCAATGCTCCTCCACCCCCGGGCTGCCTTTCACCGGCAATGCCCTCTTCTCGACCCCGCTTCCCGCGCTTCCCACCCATCCCAGGCCCCAGCCGTCCGGGTTGATCTGCTTTAGAAGCTCTGACTGTTTGGTCAGGCTCCCTAGCCCAAACCTGACCCGGATGTTCTTGGCCGCTACAATCCCGAAAAGACGGCTCATGGGCAGCCCCGATTACCTATTTTGGTTGGCTCCGGATTGGCCGCGACCAAATAAGACAAGAATTGCGCTCTGCTGTCTTCCGGCTGTTCCAGGGATGTTTATCCTTAGAACAAGTTGGGGATACAGTACGATAGCAATCTGTTAAAATCTGTCCACCTCTGAGGACGCTGCTCCTCCCCCATAGCAGGATTCCGACATGGCCACACAAACCCCGGATGTTGTCCAGGCATCTCCCGGCCCAGCCGCTAAACAAGGAGCTTCAACTACCGGGAAAGCAAAGGCTTCGGGTAAGGATCCCACCACCCGGCTGAAGGAACTCGACCGGCGAGATTGGCAGCTCTTTTCCATTCTGTTGCTCGTTACCCTGCTCGTATCCGGCTGCGTCTTCAGCTTTCTTGCTCCTTCCGTCTTTTGGGGCCTGCGGGCGATCACCATCCAGTCGCGGCTGCTTCCCCAGCTTGTTTTCGGATTCGTCACGCTCATTATACTGTTCAACATCTACGTTATCCAAAAGCGGCGGGAAATTACGCGGCTGCGCTGGAGCATACTCGAGGTCGAGCACGAAGCGGAGTTCAATCGGACTCTGGCGCTCCTCGACCCTCTCACCGGTGCCTACAACCGGCGCATGCTGGAGGAAGTGCTCGGCCGGGAGATGGCGCGGGCGCAACGCCACGTCAAGCCCCTTTCCCTGCTGCTTTTTGATCTCGACCGCTTCAAGGAAATCAACGCCCGCTTCGGCCATCTGACCGGCGACCGGGTGCTGCGGGAAGTGGCGGTGATGCTCAAGGACAACTTTCGGGCAGGCGACGTCGTCATTCGGTACGGCGGCGACGAGTTTCTCGTG
>DATBWB010000124.1 GCA_036514995.1 Candidatus Acidiferrales bacterium | reverse complement strand
TTTCCGGCGTGGCAACGGGCACAGTTGACTGGCGCGAGCTTCGGTTTGTGCGGCATTCCCCGGGCGTCCATGTGGCAGGACTGGCAGCTCAATCTGCCATGGACGCTCCCCAGCAGCGCGCGCTGATCTACGTACAGAGATTTTCCGGAATCGCTTTGGAATTCCTTTTCACCGTGGCAGGCAAGGCACTCCTCGGGGCTGGCAGCTCGAGCCGAGGGAAGCCCCACCAATAGTAGCCCAAGGAGGAGAAGCATCCCGATCGGATTATGGATGCCGCGCTGGCTCATTCGTGACACCGGGGCACGGTGCTAGCTTCTCTTCTAGACAGCAACCGTCAGGCCGTTCCGGTCAGCCGGTTCAGGTAGATTATTGACAATTAGTCTCAATATTTCAAATAACTTACGGGCAGCAAGCAGAGGACGCCCGGCTGCTTTGAGCGCTCGGCTGAGCCAATTGACGCATTGTGTGAGGAGAAGGGAAGAGTCCCAGTATGGTATGGACAAAATGTGAGGTTGGCGGTCTTCTCCATTCTAACCGTTAGAATGGAAAAAGAACTGTCCCAGTATGGGCTGGACAAAATGTGAGGTTGGCGGGCCGGGCGAATTCGACTAGAAACTGCCTGGGAGCCGAAGTCTGCGAGAAAAGACTACGGGGCCGGAACTGATTGTTCCGGTCCCGTGATCGGTGTGTGAGGTTAGAACGCGTAGCGGATCGACGTCGTGACCATATTCCCGCGAAAATCGCGTGCACCAGTCGGATCGGGCACCGACTTCTCGTTGTAACCGTAATAGTTCCAAGATGCTTTCCAGATGAACCCCTTGGTCAGGTCCACGGCGAACCCGCCGTACGGCTTGTGGTAGTTGAATGCGAGCGGCCCGGGCGGTGCATTGGGGTTCAGGATAAGGGTTTCTCCTTTGGTGCTGCTGACCGCGTATCCGAGGTTGGTGGTAACGCGCTTGATAGGCTTCCACATCGCGCTGAAGTAACCGAAGTGCGCCGTGTTGTTGTAGAAGGAATTCTGCTGAAACAAGGCGGCTGCACCGGGACACGGGCTCGAGCCGGGAGGTTGCAGAGTACCCACAAAGCAGATGTTGGTCTGCGAGAAGATGCCGTTGTAGTCGTAGCCCAAGTCGAACCCGAACTTGTCGTTGGGCTCAAAGACGGCGCTGAATCCGTAGCTGCGGTTGTGCTGGAGGTTGTTGATCTCGGTCACGTTGTTGCGATTCTCGATGATGTTGAACGACGCGCCGAGGATCGCCCAGTTCACCGGCTTGTAGCTGGCGCGGAACTTGTAATGCTGCAATTGCCGCGGGCTGATGCGGGTAAAGCTTCTATCGGCCGACATCAACTCCATGTCGTAGCTCAGCCGCAACGCGTCCGTCGGCCGCGTCCAGATCCCGAACAGCAGCGAGTGCTCGTTGATCTCGGTTTCGTCAGCGTCACTTTCCTCGATGGAAACCTGGCAGGAGCCGTCGGGCAGCAGCGGCTGGCCCGCGCAGGCACCGCGGTTAGGCAAGGTCGGGAAGAAAAGGAGGTCCTCCGCTACCGTCTCCCGGTGAACAATTGTCCGGTGCCGGTGGCGGTAGCCCAGCCGCCCGCCAAGGCGTTTGGTGAAATCATATTCCAGTTGGAACAGGTTGTTCTTGAGGTTTTGCCCCAGGAACAAGCTGCTCGTTCCGGAAATGATGTCGGCCGGCGAACTGCTGCTGTGCTGCGGGCAACCCGGTGAAGTAATCGTCAGGCAGTTGGGAGGCGGGGCCGGTCCGGGAACGAAGGTGTTCGGCGCAACGAGCATCGAGGTACCGAATAGCGATGTTTCCCCGAAAAGCCACTGGCCGGGGATACGGAAGTTGGCGAACCGGAACATATCCACGATGCGGAACTTATCGGTCACACGCCAGGTGAACCCGAAATCGGTGGAAACGGAAACGCGCCGCTGCTTCGCCGGCCCGGTGACGGCGAACTGGCGCTGGCGCGTGCGGGTCACCAGCCCCTGGAAGGACTCATTGAAGTTGGCAATCTCGCCATCGGACGAGCTATAGACGAGACGGCCTGACAGGTCGATGTTTTTGAAGTAACTGGATTGAAAGCTCAGTTGCTCGGTCGGATACGAAGTGCGCCCGGGGCCGAAGCGGTTATAGCTCAGGTAGCCGTTGCAGGCGGGATTCACTGTTCCCGGCGGCGCCGGCGGCGCGAGGAACGGCGTCGCGCACGGCTGGCCCGCCGCGGTGTTGAAAATCAGTCCCAAGTCCACCGGTATCGGCGCGGCCGGCGGCGGTGGCCCGAGCTGGAAAGTCAGGTTCTGGTCCACCCAGGAGGCGTCGCCCTTATAGTAGTAGAGAAACTGGTCATAGCTGATGTTCGTCTTGGGCAGAACCTTGAAATCCACACCAACCTGGTAGGCGTTCACCGTGGTCTTCCAGGGCTGGAACAGCAGGACGTCGGTCCCCTCGTGGAAACTGGTCAACGACGGGCCTTCACTGATGTTGCGCGAATACCCCAGGCGGAAGCGCACGCGCGATTGGGGCAGAAGGGTCAGGTTGAAATCACTCATCCGCCGCGTAATCTCGAAACGGTGCGGCGAAGAGGTGATCACCGGCGAGAAACCAGCCGGCGCGTTCGCAACCGGCGTCGCCGGGTTCAGCGGGTTTGCCAGGAGGCTGTAGTCCCAGAAATTCCGGTCGCGCCGGAACGTCCCGCTGAAGTTGTACCACTTGTTCTTGTACGCCCGCAGGCGGGTGATGTTGTTCGGATCCCCGCCGTAGCCGAAGCTGGTAACAAAGAAGTCGTCAAACAGCCATCCCTGGTGGTTGAGCGAGCGCATCGCCAGCGTGTGTTCCAGCAGCCGCGGTCCGGGGTTGAGGTTGACGAAGGTGTTGTACACATTCCGGCTGCCGGTAAAGTCCGTGTGGCGGTAGCCGAATTCAAACGTCTGCCTGATGTTGTAGTTCCCCGAGTTGATTCCCTCGCCGGGCGGGGTCGGCTCTTGCGCCACCGCCGTGACAGCCAGGAGAAGCACCACCGACAGGGTGAACAAGGCGAACCTCAGAGGCGAATGATTCAGTTTCATAAGCCACTCCCGAAAAAAGCGGAGACGCGGCAGAGCCAGATGGGCGACTCCCGTGCGAGAATCTTTTGCCGATTGGATAGTGCTTTGCATAGCGCCCCCTACTTGAAGAAAACCATGCTGAAGTTCGAGCCGTGGATCTGTACGTGACACAGTGTGCAGGCCTGATATTTTTGCGCCTGATTGTGGAACGTCGGAATGCCGGGCACAGGCGAATCCACCGTCAGCGTGTGGCACTCCAGGCAGAGCAGGTTGATCTGGCTCCGCCTCAGCAGCCGCGGGTTCGAGGAGCCGTGCGGGATGTGGCAGGCCACGCAGCCCTCGGTTTTCATCGGGGGATGCTCGAAAACGAACGGCCCGGCTTTCTCCACGTGACACTTGAAGCAGATCTGATCCTGAGCCACGGTGGCCCGCAACTGCTTGGTGATGAACCCGCCGTGCTGGTTGTGGCAGTCGGTGCACTTCACCAGCCCTTCGTTCACCCGGTGACGGAACGGCTTATTGAAATCGGCCGTTGTCTCTAAGTGACAAGAAAAGCAGAGCTGCGGCTGCTTTTCCTTCAGCAGGAACTGCGCTTCCTTGGCGGCGTGCTGCGAATGGCAATCAATGCAGCTCACGTCGTTCATGTTGTGCACGGAACGGGCGTAGTTGCTGTGTTCTTCGCCGTACTCATGGCATTCCAGGCAGCGCTGGCTGATCTCGTGCGCCGACACGTTTTTGAAAGCAAAGATTTTGGTTTTGTCGCCCATCCCCTCGACGTGGGCCGTGCCAGGGCCATGGCAGGCTTCGCACCCCTGCCAGGCCGGGCCACGTCGCGTATCGAGCATCGTCTTCCAGTGCGCTGTCGGTTCGAACTTCTTGTAGATTTCTTCGTGACAGCCCTTGCAGCTTTCACTGCCAACATACTGCGAGGCGTCGGACGCCCTTGCCTCAGGCAAAGGCGGCCGTCCGGAGGGATTGCCTTTAGCCCTGGCATTGTCGGACGCATCGGCGTAAAGGACGCCAACGCAAAGCAGGGACAGCACGCACAACCCGAGGAACTTTTTGATCCACATCCCGCCAGGGCGGGACAGTTCGGGTGTCATCGGATTACTCCTTGAAAATTTTCACTGAGCGCGGAAGGGGAAAAAGCAAGTCGTCTGGCTCAAGGGGCCGAGGCTCAAAAACTTCAAACCGGAAGGGAGCGGCGATTCGTGCCTGCGCTTGGCATTCCGTCCAGCCGTGTCGCATCACGGGACCATTCCTCGGGAGCGCGGACAGGACGCGCACAAGGATTGCAGCTGCCGTGGCGCGGTTGAGGAAAAAGCTAACACAAGGCGGTTCAGATTTGCAATAAGAAATTGCTGTATTGTTAAACATCCTCCCGCCCGCTAACGCAGGGCCAGGTCTTGCAAAATTTTCGGATTTGTCTCTTCCATGGCCAGGAGGCGGTGACAGGCCGAGCAGTCCTGGCTCACCGTCTTGCCGTCGCTGCTCGTGTGGTTGCCGTCATGGCAACGAAAACAGCCGGTGAAATCGGTGTGGCCGATGTTATTGGGATATGTCCCCCAGGAAATATTCATTGCGGGAAAAACGTTCCGCCGATAGATGCGGCTCAGTTGCTCAGTAGCCGTATCAATCTGGGCTGTTTGGTTCTGGAAAATCTGAGGATAGTTGGCGCGATAGAACTCTTTCAATTCCCTGGCCATGGTTTGCTGGGCCTCGTCGTGACTCGCATGATTGGCCCGCAAGAGAGCGACGCCGCGTTTCTTGATGAAAGGCAACTCCGCGCTGATGCGGCCGGCTTCCAGGGCCTCGTCCAGGGCGCGTTCGGGTAACTGAAAAGCGTGAGTGGGGCGGTTGTGACAATCCATGCAGTCCATCACCCGTCGTTCGCCGAGCGCCAGTTGTTCGGGAGTCAGCTTCGAGTCCGACGCGACATATTCGGTGACATTGCCCTTGGCGTCCGTGGAGCGAATCCACGGAATCGTCTGCCGCTGCCGATCGCTGGCGATGTAGTCAATCTCCCGTCCCGGTCCAACGTGGACTCCATGAATCCCCACGCCGCCGCGGGGCGAGTGACCGCCGACCTTCATCACAAGCACGTTGTATGTCGGAGAATTTTTCTCATCCTCGCCATATTTCTTGAAAACGACAAATCTGTCCCCTTCAAACTTGTCCGGCCAATGACACTGCTCGCAAGTTTCCCGAGCCGGGCGAAGGTCCTTTACGGGCGAGGGAATGGGCCGGCTGTAAAGGCGGAACGTAACCGAAATCACCTGGTAGGTCCCGGAGAGTTTCGACCGCACAAACCAGGACGCCCCCGGCCCAATGTGGCATCCCACGCAGGCCACACGCGAGTGCGGTGATTCCTGGTACGCCGTATATTCCGGCTGCATCACCGCGTGGCAGGTCATCCCGCAAAACTGGACCGAATCCATGTAATGAACGCCACGATAGCTGGCGGTCAGAAGGATTACGACGTTCAAACCGGTGGCCAGGCCCACCCATCCCATCCCGCGGCGCAGGTTGGGGTCCTGGAGGTTGACCGGCGGATAGACCACTGGTAGCAATCCCGCCTTCACCAGTTGCCTCCGCCGCCGCAAGGCCCCGTACGGAATCAGCAGCAACCCAATGAGGAAGACCGCCGGCAGAATCAGAAAAAACAGAATTCCGGAATAGGGGTGCGCGACGAGGCCAAATAGCTCGCTGAAGTAAAAGATGATGAGGGTAAGGGCGCTGGCAGTGGTGATGACGGCTCCGGCCAGAGTTACCGGGTTGTGGCCCAAATAGAAAACCGGCCGGACCATCTCTCGGACGCGATTTCGCATCATGCCAGCCTCTTAGTGTACAGTCTCGGAAGTCGGGATGCGATGGTCCGAATGGATGAGTGTCTCATAAGGCCCAAATAACAGAATAACAAATTGTCAACGGCTGAAAGACAGAAAGAAGTCTCATAACTCTGAGACGGCGCTGTGTTCCTGCGGGATCAATTCCCGCACCGCCGAATGAATCAAGTCGATCGGGAAGGGCTTCTCGATCACCCGTTCGACACCGGCGTGGCGAGCGCGGTCGGCCAGCTCGTCGTCCGCCTGGGCGGAGATGAGGATAAAATGAGTGGTAGGGTATTTTTGGCGAATCTCCTCGACCACGGCAAAGCCATCAGGCCCAGGCAAGATGGTCAAGTCCGTTATCACGACATCAAAAGGAGTCGTTCTGCCCAGCTCCACAGCTTCTCGGCTGGAAGCTGGCGCGGAAACGTCGTAACCGTCCATCACCAAAGAGGTGCGCAACACCCAGCGAAGTAGCGGATTGTCTTCCACAAGCAAAACGCGCGCCATGAAACCCTCGGCTACCATTCTGTCCCTCTCCCTGCACGCTCTCGCGGCAGTCCGGGCACCCTGCCATCGCAAGATGTTGCGAACCGCTTGCCATCCGGAAGCTGCCGACCGCTTTTTCTGGCACTCAGCCTAAGCTTATTTCCCACAAGGGGTTGAAGCAGCAGGGAGCGATGGCCGGGCCAGAGATACACGGTGCCTCCCGAGCTCACTTGCGTTG
>DATBWB010000123.1 GCA_036514995.1 Candidatus Acidiferrales bacterium | reverse complement strand
GCCCTTGAAGAACGCGGCGTGGACCTGTTCATCCTGGAGACCTTCTCAGACCTCGAAGAACTTCTGGCAGCCATTGATGCAATCCGTTCGTTCTCGAGCCTCCCCATCGTGGCCGAGCTGACTTTCTCCGAGGAAGGCACTACCTTTGGCGGCACCCGCCCGCGCGATGCCGCTGCCCGACTGAAAGAGAAAAATGTTCAGGCCATTGGCGCCAACTGCACTCTCGGCCCCCAGCTCCTGCTTCCCATTCTCCAGGAGTTCGCTTCCGTCGAAGGCTTGCCGCTGACCGCCATGCCCAACGCCGGCTTTCCCAAGCGAGTCGGCGACCGCGTCGTCTATCCTCGCTCTTCGCCCGACTATTTCGCCCTCTTCGCCCGCGAAGCGGCTGACCTGGGTGTCCGCTTGATCGGCGGCTGCTGCGGGACCACGCCGGAGCACATCCGTGCCCTCGCTGTAGCTGTCCAACTCCGGCGTCCCACCCCCAGCCCCGTCTCGCGCGCCGTAACCGAAGTTGCCCCTGAACCTCGCCGTCCCGTCGCCCGACAACCCGAAAGCGCACTCTGGAAAAAGATTCAGTCCGGTCAGTTTGTCGTCTCAGTCGAGATTGACCCGCCAAAAGGCGTCTCTCTCGAACGCATCTTCGAACAAGTTGACAAGCTCATGGCCGGAGGCCGCGTTGACGCCATTGACATCAATAGCGGCACGCTCGCCCGCGTCGGTATGGACGCCATCATGCTCGCCGGCGCGCTCGAGGCCCGCGGCGTCCAAACAATCCCTCACCTCACAACCCGCGACCTCAACATCATCGGACTGCAAGCAGTTCTTCTTGGTGCCTGGGCCGTCAGTGGCGTCCGCAATATCCTCGCGATCACGGGTGACCCGCCCTCGCTTGGCGACCACCCCGAAACCAGCGGTGTCTATGAAATTGATTCCATCGGCCTCGTTCGAGTCTTGGCCCGGCTCAATCAGGGCGCCGATTGGGCGGGAAAAACTCTCGGTGGTGCTACCAACTTCACCATCGGTGTCGCGCTGAATCCTGTGGCTGATGACCTCGACACCGAAATCGAACGCTTCCTCGCCAAGGTCGAAGCTGGCGCTCACTTCGCCATGACCCAGCCGTTGTTCGACCCGGATCATTGGCACAGTTTTCTTCGCCGAATCGGCGGCAAAACACCCGTCCCCGTCCTCGCCGGCGTGTGGCCTCTGACCAGCTATAAGCAGGCCCTGCGCCTCAACCACGAGGTTCCGGGCATCCTTGTCCCGGACTCTGTTCTCAAAGAACTGGAGGCCGCTGGAAACTCCGCGCGCGACGCCGGCTTTTCTCTCGCCCGTCGCATGCTTCAGTGGGCGCGCTCCGAGCTGGCCGGCGCCTACCTGATCCCGCCCTTCAAGCGGTATGAAGAAGTCATGGAACTGCTGGATTGATCGTCTGGTTTCTGCCTAGAAGCTGTTGCATAATCCAATTTCGATCCTTTGGAATCAATAACTTAGGGTGGTCATGCAACAGGCTCTAGAAAAAAAAGAATCGCTTCCGTCGCCTCGCCCCCCCGCCTGCCTCCTCTGGCTCCGGCACATAAGGCAACGGCCGCCCTTCAAACGCTGCCAGCGGGTTCTCCTGAAAAAGCGCCCGGGCTACCTCTTCCCCCCGCCCCTTGGCCACTGCCTTATACGCCGCCCGCATCCGCATCGGCCTCGACGTCAGGTTGTGCGCGTCGGTGGCAAAAAAGTGAATCCGCCCCCCCGCCAGCCACTTCTCCACCAGTCGCTGCGTCGCCGGCCCGAAGCGCCCCAGCAGCGACGACGCCGTCACCTGCACGTAACACCCCTGATGAATCCAGCCATACAGCCTCTCAGGTTTTGCCCGAATCAGCCCATTCCGCTCCGGGTGCGTAATGATCGGTGAAATCCCGGCCAATTGCAGATGGTGCAGCGTCTCCTCGATCGTCGGTGGAATCGCAAAGTCAGCGAATTCCACTAGCAGGTAGTTCAGCTGGTTCAGCGTGTACTTCGTCGGATGCTCTCGGATGTCCTGCAGGTTTTCATAACTCAAGTGAAAGTCACAGCCTGTAGCAATCTTCAGCCGGTCCCCAAACTTGTCCTGTAGTTCATCCCGGCGCTGCCGTACCAAAACGGGATCAAACCGGTACTGGTCATTTGAGTGTGGCGTGCCTACAACGTGCGTGATCCCGTCCGCAATCGCCATTTCACCCATCTGGACGGCTTCATCCAGCGACTCCGCACCGTCGTCCAGCCCCGGAAGGATGTGACAGTGAATGTCCACCATGATCCCGTCGAAAATACCCGATGCACTAGCCTCATACAACCTCGAAAATCGCTGGCCCCCTCAACTCATGCCTGGCTTCCCAAATGGCACTCCGGTTGCAATACCCCTCCTGAATATGCCCGATATCCGTTCCAATTCTGGAACAAAGCTGGGGCTGTCCACGAGCCTTGCCGATCACGTTCGAACCCAGATCTTGGCTGCTGACAGGTTCGACGGGCATGCGGCCCATTGATTCCTGAGCCCTATCCCTTTTCGGGCAGGCTCAGCCGGACCCCCTGGGCGGGCAGTTCTGTCACAAGTTGCTGATGATCAATTCTCTGAGGAGGAACACATGGTAGCCAAAGCACCCTTGGCAGTTGCCTTTTCTGTACTGCTGGCCCTCCCGCCACTCTCTCTGGCCGGCTCGCCGGCCGTGGTGGGCAAGATGAACATGAAAGGACGAGTCGAAATCAATGGCACCGCAGCCCCGGCCGAATCCACGGTCTTTGCCGGGGACCGGATCTCCACCGGCAATGAGACCGCACTGGGTCTATCGCTGACCGGCGGCGATCAGGTTCTCCTGCCCTCGCAGAGCGCCGTTCAGGTCGATCGCGCCGGACAACAGATCACTGTCGCCCTTGAGCGCGGCGCGCTGGCGGTGGTCAACCGCAGCGACCAGCCGCTTTTGGTGAGGGCTGGTGGCGTTGAGATTCAGGCCGCAGGGCCATCGGGTGGCCTATATGAAGTCGCCATTTCAGGCGGCAACCTCAAGGTGTTGGCACGCAAGGGTACGGCCATGGTGCGCGCTTCCAACCGCACCGTCGAAGTCAAGGAAGGGACAACCCTGGAAGCCACCGTCCCCACCCCGGCCCTGGCGGCAGGCGGGCTTGGCCCGCTGTGGACGGTTGTGCTCGTCGCCAGCGCGGCGGCCGGCATCACTGGACTCGTTTTGGGTGTGCAGGCCCTGAACCGCGCGCAGCCGCAGGACTGCGTGGTGGTTTCACCAAATCGGCCTCAGATTGTCTGTCCGTAGCATCGAGGGGCTAAGACAGCGAATGCCTCGCCGAACCGCCTTCCCGGGCGATTCAACGCCTCTCCCTTGCGAGACGTAGAGACGCGTTCGCTCCGGTAATCTGGGAGTGTCCTCTCGACGGACGGTGTGTGCAGGAGCAGGCACGAAGTAGGACCTCGCACAAACTAGTCAACCGAAACTCACAGAAACGAGAGTTCAGATGATTCGCAAGCAGGTTCTGAGTTCAGCAAATCGTCTATCCCTGATGATTACCTTCGCAGTTCTTGTGATCGCGGGGCCCTTATATGGCCAGGGTGCATCGCAAGACCCGAAGCTTGTCCAGCAGAATCCAAAGACCGCAGAAGAGCTCAATCAGCGGCTCGAGCAGTTGCGCCTTAGCCTGACCCCTCGTGATTCCTCTGGTCGCAGCGAGGACTACTCCATCGGGCCGGAAGACCTGTTGGAGATCTCTGTCTTTGAAGCGCCGGAGCTGAACCGTTCCGTGCGGGTTTCGGCGGGCGGAGAAATCGCGCTCACCTTGCTTGGTCCGGTG
>DATBWB010000122.1 GCA_036514995.1 Candidatus Acidiferrales bacterium | reverse complement strand
ATCGTGCGCAGAAGCATCTCGGCATGCAGGTTCTGGCTCACCTTGAGCATCACCCGCAAAGATTCGAAAAGCGGAAGCGAAGCATGTTCCGCCAAAACGTGACGGGGCTCGCCCCGATCAAATCGGGGCGAGGGCTCGGGGGAAATCGCTTGCCCTGCTTCCGCCGGGAGAGCTCCGATTCCCTCGGGGCGAGCTAACTCGGCCTCGGTTCGGTCGTTGTGCCTGGCAAGGAGCTTTCCGCTCACCGAGATGCCTTTGGCTTCGAGCGCCTGCCGGAACAAGCTCGCCGCGTACAGGGCTGGATCTTCGATCCCGAGAGAGACGCCGCGGGGTGGCGTGCCCAGAGCAATTTTTCCCCAGAGCTTCACCACCCGGCTGCCCGGCTGCCGGTCGAGAATCAGCTTCACGTCCGCTCGCGCGGGCGCGGTTTGGGCGCGGTTCACCACCTCATAGAAATCCGTCGGCGGCTCAAAGCGCCAGAAAATCGGGTCGCCCGCTTTTTCCCCGGGCAAGGTTTCCAGAAACACGACGTTATCATTGACGGCCAGCGCGGTGACGGGCGCGCCGTAACCCCAGGTCAAATCGCCCCAACGCCAGCGCACCGGATAAGGGTTGTAAACAAAATAGGAATCGTCGGCAACGATGTCGCCCTCGACCCTTCTTAGACCCTTGGCCGCCAACTGGCCGGCGATCTGCTCCAGCACATAAGTGGGCGGAAAGGGCCGTTCGGTTTTCTTGTCATACGGGATCGCCCGGCCGGAAAGATTCGGATCGCCCCGGCCAACCAGGATCAGGTCTCCCGCCACCCTCCCTTCGGCATCCATTTCGGCGGGCGCTTCGACCGTCGTGCGGTATCGGTACTCGAGCCCCAGAAGATGCGCCGCGGCGGCGGCGGTGAAGAGCTTGGTATTGGAAGCGAGGGAGAAGAGTTGGTTCGGGTTGCGAGCATATAGGGTCCGGCCGTCTTTGGCCGAGACCACCAGAACGCCCCAGTGGCCGCGCTCGGCGCGGTGCTTCTTGAGGACGGCATCCACCCGTCGGGCAAAACGAGAGGCGGAGGCAGAAAGCTTGGGGGCGGGCGAAGAGGAGGCAGAGAAGCAGAGGAGCCAGAGGAGGCAGAGGAAAACCTTTAGTCTGGGAAAGCAGCTAACGGAAATGGACGGATGGCGACGCATGCCGGGTGAGTATAGCGCATCAGCGGCGCGGGGTGGATTCAGCAGCCAAGCTTGCGCGCGGCATCTTTGGCAAAGTAAGTGAGGATCATTTCCGCGCCGGCGCGAGCGATGGCGGTGAGCGATTCCATCATGGCGCGTTCGCGGTCGATCCAGCCCAGCTTTGCCGCCGCTTCAATGCAAGAGTATTCGCCGCTCACCTGGTAGGCCGCCACCGGAACCTGGAACTCCTCGCGCACCCGCGCAATCACGTCGAGATAAGGCAGAGCCGGCTTGATCATGACCATATCCGCGCCTTCTTCAATGTCGGCCGCCACTTCCCGCAACGCCTCGCGGACGTTCGCCGGGTCCATCTGGTGGCTGCGGCGGTCGCCAAACTGCGGCGTCGAGCCGGCTGCCTCGCGGAAAGGGCCATAAAAGCAGGAAGCATACTTAGCCGCGTAGGACAAAATCGGGATATTCTCAAATCCGTCGCCATCGAGCGCCTTGCGAATGGCCGCCACCCGCCCATCCATCATGTCCGAAGGCGCAATGATGTCCGCCCCGGCCCGCGCGTGCGAGAGCGCCGTCAGCGCCAGCAGTTCGAGTGTGGGATCGTTTGCAATCTCCTCGCCGCGCACTACGCCGCAATGGCCGTGGCTCGTGTATTCGCACAAGCAGACGTCGGTGATCACCAGCAGGCCCGGAACTTTTGCCTTGAGCTCGCTCACCGCTCGCTGGATGATGCCATCGGGCGCGTAGGCCTCCTTGCCGTACGCATCTTTTTCCTTTGGCAACCCGAAGAGGATCACTGCCGGAATCTTGAGGCCGGCGACCTCCTTGCACTCCTTGACCAGCTCGTCCACGGAAAGATTGAAGACGCCGGGCATGGAGGAGACCTCCTTGCGCACGCCCGAGCCGTGGCAGACAAAGAGCGGATAGACGAAGCGTGAGGCCGTCAAGCGCGTCTCGCGGACAAACCCCCGCAAGGCTTCCGTGCGGCGCAAGCGGCGCAAACGAGTGATCGGAAATGCCATGCGAACTCCTTCGGTGACCGGGAGGGAATAGCCGGGCGCGACCTAAAAGATCCGTTCCTGGCGGCGAACGTTTCCGAACGTGCCGATGTTGGCGATCGAGAAGGCCAAGCGAAGCTGATTCTCCGCGCGGATCGTCCCCAGCGCCAGCCGGCGAAACTCAACCGCAATCCCGCAACAAGCGCCATTATAGCTAACCTGAAGGGCGTTGTTCTGGAAAAACTTCTGGCGGAAGTCGTAGTTGGCGCCCCAAAGAACGTTCCACCCGCGACGGTTGATGGAGCCGTAGCCCGTCTGGAAGCGTATCTGGTTTGAAAAGGGGGCGAGGATGGCCGTGTTGCGGACCGAGTAATGGGCCACGCCCAGGAAGAATTCCTTGTAGGGGCGGCTGTTGACCGCCAGGCCGGAGGCCGTCACGCGGCCCTCGCGGGGTTCAAAGTCCAGACGATACTCGGCGTCAAACCGGCCGCCGGGATTAATGCGGATGTCGGAAATGACAGGCGAGAAGCGCTTGGCGCGGTCGGCAAAGGAGAACGCGCTCAGGGATGTGAACGATGCAAAGACATTCCGCCGGTCCTCCGCCAACGCGCCGCCGAAGGTTGGGTCGAAATAGTACTTCTGCGCCACCTTCCAGGTGACCCATTCGCGCACCGAATCCTCGGAGTGCAGGCGGGTGAACAACCGCTGCGTGAAGGAGTATTCGAGCTCGCTCGTGTCGGTGAGCGTGTCCAGCGCATCAAAGCGAATAAAGCGGGCAAAATCGCGCACCCCATTCACATAGCGATAAACGATGCGTGGCTCGATGACATGCTTGATGCGGTCGCCCAGCCGCCCGCCGGGGGTGTTCCAGACGCGCGCGAACGACGGCAGGCGAATATCAACGCCCGCTTGCCGGGTAAAACGATTCACGCCTCTTTCGACAAAAGTGCCGCCGGCAAGTCGGCCGCCATAGTTCGTCAGGCCAACGCCCAGCGTCGGGACAATCTGCAAAAAATGTCCCAGGCGAATCGGCAGCGTTACTCGGGGTGCCAGGTTGAAGCGCCGGACCATCTCGGAAGTCTCAAGATTGGGATCGTGCCGGCGCAGGCCCTCAAGCGAAACGTCCCAGGAGAAGTAAACCGGCAGCCGGGGGATGGCTCGATCCGGGCTCGAGAACTGGAAGCTGGGAGCCGAGCGGAGAATCACCGCCTGCTCTGGCGAAACGCTGATGAAGTTTTTGTACTGGGTCGCAAAGAGATTCCAGTAGAGCCCGCCTGAGTTGTTGGTGAGAAAGGCGGTTGACTTGACCTCTGAGATCACCGCTTCATGAAACGTTTCGGAAAAGGCGAGGCGAAACGCCTGCGAGGTCAATTGATTGATATCGGCGACAGCCCGAAAGCCATGAGCCAATTTCGTCACCGCATCGAGGTGAGCGGTATGGCCGGGCTGGCGGATGCGTTTGCCGCTCGGATCGGTAATGCCGCGATCGTTCACGGCAAAGTAGCTGGCGTTCAGGAAACTCTCCTCGCCGGGCCGGACGCGAACCTCAGCCCACTGAGCCACCCCGCGCCGGCTGAGCAGTTCCGCGCCGAGCGTGAAGTCCAGCCAGTCCGCCGGGGCAAGATACAGCGAATCGCCGAAGATGAACCCTTTGTTGTTGGAATTGCTGAAGTGCGGCAGCAGGAACCCGCTTTCCCGCAGCCGGGCCACCGGCACGCTCGCCACCGGGAGATAGAGGGCGGGCAGCTTCAGAAACCGAAAAACAGCGTGGGTGAGTCGCGCCTTGCCTCGCGGATGAATTCTTACCCGCCGGGCGTAGAACGTCCACTTGGGCCGATGGGGTTCACACACCGTCACCCAACCCCGGCGAACCACGTAAGCATCTTCGCTGATGCGCTCGACCTCCTCTGCCTCAAAATAGAATGGATTCGGACTGGTGAGGATCTCCGCTCGTTCTTCTCCCGAGGACGGGCGATCGGCGCGGAAGGTTCCCTTTACCTTCGTAAAATTCCCTCGGCCCGTTTCGAAGTTGTACTTGGCGCTTTCTGCTTCCAGATGCTGGTTCTCGCGTTCAAAGACGACATGCCCCTGAACCTCGGCATCGCGCGTTTTCGCGTTGTAGGTGACGCGGTCGGCGGCAAGCTTCATGCCGGCGTAGCGCAGCTCGACGTTTCCCTCGGCAAAAAACAGGTGGCCTTCTTTGCGCTGCCGGTCAGCCCGGATCTCCAGCACGGCTCCGCCGCCCGCGGCTTGAGCGGGAGGCACCGCCTGCTTTTGCGCATGGGAAGCGATCGAAAAAAGCAAAATTCCAACGATGAGGGCTGGCCAAAAGGATAGCTTCATGCCGATGCCTGAGATGCCGGAAAAGAATTCAGGAGAGGAGTGAGCCTCTCTGTCACAGTTTGGCCAAAATAACATGCGACCTCATGTGGCGCAACAGTAATTGCCCGGCGTTGACCCGGCTCGGGCGCGCTTGCTACCATGCCAGGCAAGCCTGTTGTCGAGTCTGGCCCAAGGTGCTGCTCGCCTGTTCGCAATGCGGTTCCGCCCACCACGAAAACGCCGTGATTTGTCCCGCCTGCCGCCAGCCCTTCGCCTCTCCCCTTGATCCACAAGCCGCCTGGCGCAAAGAACTTGCCGCTCGCTTCGAAGCCTACCGTTCCCGGCGGCGCGGGCGCGTCGGGGAGGAAGAGGGTCAGAAATCGCTGCCCTTTCTGCCCGCACCGAATGGGGTTGGGGGTGGCGCGTCCGGCCCGGCTGGCCACAACGGAAACATCTTCGTTCTTCCGCCGCAGCCGCCGAGGCCGCTGCGCATCACCATCCGCGAAGATCAACCCCGGCTGGCCTTTCCGGAATCTTCGGTGGCGGAACAGGTGTCGGCTCAGGTGCCGGTTGCGGCCATGCGTCTGCGGGTGCGGGCGGGTTTGGTGGATGCCGCTTTCCTGGCTTTGGCGTGCTTGGCTTTTCTGGCGATGTTTCATTTTTTGGGCGGGCGGCTGATTTTCGCCAAGACCGAACTCGCCATCCTTTCCGTGTCCGCCTATCTCCTCTACGCGCAATATTTTTTCCTCTTTGTTGGTTTCGCAGGCGCCACGCCGGGTATGAGATGGGTTGGGCTGGACACCTCCAATTTTGCGGGCGAACCGGCCACCCGGCGGCAGCTCCTCTGGAGAGGCTTTGGCTATCTGGTTTCCGGCGGTTCCCTTTTTCTCGGATTTGTGTGGTCGCTGGTGGACGAAGAGCGGCTCACCTGGCACGACCGCATTTCTCAAACCATCTTGACGGTTCTTCCCGAAGCTTCCCGACGATGAGCCGGCTGGTGAGCAAGCAAAAACTCCTTCAGTATCGGCCTGAAAATCTCTTTGCCGACCGCGTGGGCAGCGAAGGCATCTCGCTGGCTGAGCTGGCCGCGGAGCTGGGCCGGGGGCGGTCGGCCGTGGCTGCTTTGGCCAAGCGCGTGGGGGACGGCGAGGTGGGATTCGCCAGGCTTCCCCTGGATCGCAGCACGCTCGCAAAGGTGCAGAGGTTCGCGCGCCGCTGGCGCGGCCGATACCGGAAGGTGCTCCTTCTCGGGATCGGCGGTTCGGCGTTGGGCCCCCTGGCGCTCGATCGCGCGCTCCACGGCACGCCGCCGCTCCGGCGGAAAGACCGTCCCGAGCTGATCGTCCTTGACAACATAGATCCCCAGCCGATGGCGGTTGCCCTCGCCTCCTTGCGGCCAAGGGAAACGCTGGTCCTCGTCATCACCAAGTCCGGCGCCACTGCCGAAACCATGGCCCAATTCCTGGTAGTGCGCGAGTGGCTCTCGAGCGCCCTGGGAAAACGCTCCCAAGAGCGCATCGTGGCGATCACCGACCCCGAACGCGGCGACCTCCTCCGGCTCGCCCAACAGGAAGGCTACGAACGCTTTGAGATTCCGCCCAACGTGGGCGGGCGATATTCCATCCTTTGCCCGGTGGGCCTGGTGCCGGCGGCGCTTGTGGGAATCGACGTCGCCCGGCTTCTCCAGGGCGCAGCCGCGATGACGCTCCTCTGCCATCCCGCAGAGCGGGACGACCCCAGGCAAAATCCGGCTCTTCTGGCCGCCCTGCATCAATATCTGTTGGCGACGCGCCACGGAAAAACGATTCAAGTCATCTTTGCTTATGCGAGCGCTCTCTGGGCAATGGCCTTCTGGCATCGGCAGCTCTGGGCCGAGAGCCTGGGCAAGCGGGTGGACCGCAGCGGCAAAGAAATTTTTGCCGGACAGACGCCGGTGGCGGCGCTCGGGGTCACCGACCAGCACAGCCAGTTGCAGCTTTACGTCGAAGGCCCGCGCGACAAGACCATCACCTTTTGGGACGTGGAACAGCCCGGCCCAAGGGTTCCCATTCCAAAAACTTTTTCCTCTTACGATTCTCTCGGCTATCTTGGCGGCCACACGATGGGCGAACTCTTCCGCGCGGAAAAAGCGGCCACCGAGTCCGCTCTCACCGCCGCCCGAAGGCCCAACGCCACGATTACCCTCCCGGCGGTGGACGCCTACTCGCTCGGTCAACTGATCCAGTTCCTTGCATTCCAGACGGCCTACATGGGGGAACTCTGGGGCATTGATGCCTTCGATCAGCCCGGCGTGGAGCTCGCCAAGCGCATCATCTACGGCCTGATGGGACGCAAGGGCTTCGAGGAATACCGGGCAAGAGTCAAGCAAGGTTAGCGCGTATCGTGCTTGATGCCGCGAGCGGCATCGAGAGCGCGCAAAGCGTCGCGCACCTGAACTTGCCAGAATGAGTCGCGGCGATTCCGCGGCAGCTTCCTGATTCGCTTCTCGAGCCCCGGCCGGTCCACTTCGGCCCAGATGCGCGGCTGGTCCTTGGTGGGTTGAAGGTTGGCGACGCGGACAAACGGCCGCAGATAAAACTGGCAAAGGTCCTGAAGCGCCGAGGAAATCGCCGCCGTCACTTTCCCTTCCGTTTCCACCAGCCGATTCATCAGCGCCACCAGGGTTGCCTTGTCCTGGTGACGCGAGAACAGCACCTCCAGATAGAAGGGGATGTCATTGTTGTAGGCAAGGCGTTTGCGCAGCCTTTCGGTGTTGTTCCTCGGCAACTCCTCGAGCATGGCCTGGAGAAAAGCGACTTTGTCTTTGGTCTCTTCGCTGCCCTTCGCCGCTATCTCCGCCAAATTGGCGAGAAGGGATTTCCGCTCGTAAGCCTTGAGACGAGAGTGGATGAGGGCAAAATCCTTGGCCGGGTTCTGCAGCGTGTGCGCCGGGCGGCCGGTCTGGATGAGGGTATCCAGGTCCGTCGCGGTGAGCCCCGTACCTGCAAGCAGGTACGGGGTGAGTGGCCGGATGCCCGCCGTCCCTTGCCCCGATATATCGGGGCGAATGCTTCGGGACGCTGAAACAACCCACAAGAGCATCAAAGGGGCAAGCATCATTCTCTTCATGGGCTTCATGCGCCTCATGGTTTGCGGAAACCGACCCCGCCCAGGCGCTTCGCATCCTATAATAGCACCGATGGGCAAAGGACGTTTTCTCAACCAGAAACTGGGCAAGCGGGTCAGCCGGTTGGCCGAGCAGCGACAGCGCAAGCTCGAAGCTGACTGGCGCTCGAAACGGCTCTCTCGCGGTCCTGAACCCCGAAGCCTCGGGACGGGATCACCGCGCTCGCCGAAGAGCAACTGAGGACTGCGGCACGATCCGGTCCACTCGCCGGGCCGCGGCGTCCTCCGCGTCTCCCGGCTGCATCTTCGCGTAACTTTCTCACCGCAGCGGCAGGGAGTTCACGGAGCAGCACAGAGCGAATCGGCACTAGGCGAGCGGAAGCCGATGGGGTAGAATTGCTGTTTCGCGTCGTAGTCATCGGAACTCTTGAAGCAGGGAACCTTCGAGTCTCGATTTTCGCTTTTCGGGTTTCGCTAGGAGACGAGGATGAGCAGACGGTTCAAGTTTGTGGTGCTTGGGCTCTCCGCATTGATCCTGAGCTATTCGGTACTGGGCCATGTGCTCAGCAAGAGCGCCAACGAAGGCGCTTACCGGCAGTTGACGGTTTTCAGCCAGGTGCTGAACCGGATCAAGACCGACTATGTGGACGACCCGAGCCTGCCCACGGTGACGGTGGGTGCGCTCCACGGCCTGCTTGAGTCGCTCGATCCTTACTCCGGCTACCTCAGCCCGCGGGAATACACTGAGTTTCAAAAAAGGCAGCATAACGGCAAGGCTTCGCTAGGCGCCGTTTTCTCCAAGCGGTTCGGCTATCTGGCCGTGGTAGCGGTGGTTCCGGGTGGCCCGGCGGCTCGGGCCGGACTCCGCACCGGCGAACTGATTGAGACGGTCGAGGGCTTTTCCACCCGCGACATGTCGATTGCCCAGGCACGGCAGCTTCTTGACGGCCAGCCCGGGACGCCGGTGAGGATGGCGGTTATCCGGCGAGGTCGCTCGGAATCGCAGCCCCTGGACCTTGTCCGCGCCGAAGTGCCAACGCCGCCTATGGGCGTGGAGCTCCGCCTCGGCGGGGCGAGCGACTTGGCGCGGGTGAAAGTGCTTTCGCTCGACAAGGGTCGGGCCGAGGAGTTGCGGAACAAATTGCAGCAACTCGAAAAGGCGGGCGCGCGCAAATTGATCTTCGACCTGCGCGACTGCGCCGCCGGCGACCCGGATGAGGCCATCGAGGTGGCTCGACTCTTTATCGAGAAGGGCGTGATCACTTCGCGGCGCGGGCAGACGGTGCCCCGCGAGGAGTTCACGGCGGAAGCTTCCCGCGTTGCCTGGCCGCACCCGCTCGAGGTTCTCATCGACGCTGGTACCGCCGGCCCCGCCGAGATCGTGGCGGCAGCGGTGCTCGACCATCGCCGCGGCGAGGCGATCGGCGAGCGGAGCTGGGGCATTGGATCCACGCAAAAGCTCATTCCCCTCGATGACGGCTCGGCTCTGATTCTTTCGGTAGCCAAATACTACTCGCCGGCCGGCAAGGCGATTCAAGAAAACGGCATAATGCCCACCGTGGTCGTGCAGACAGAAAGCGAGGACAACGTTGCCCTGCTCGATGAGAACATTCCCCAAGCTCAGCCCGAGCTCCGCGGCGAACCACCCCAGGAAGATCCCATCCTGAGGAAAGCCATCGAGTTGTTTCGCAGCAAAGAGGGGCAAAGCCGCGCCATCGTTCCTCCGGTCGAGCGTCGCGCGGGTGCTGAAAGCATGTGATGCCGCGCTGCCGGCAGGCCCCACCCGATTGGGTTCGTTCGATTTTGGTCGCCGTCCCGCTCTGCGGGATGGCGCTTTTCTTTTCCACCTGCCGCCGGGAGCTCTCTGAAAAAGAAACCCAGGCCATCACCGCTGAGCTCGAACGAGCTGCCCACCGAGCCGCCCGGCGAAAGGCGGAAGTCCGTGTGGCCCACGGTTCGGCTCGGGCGGGCTCACCGCCGGTCGAGCGACAACCGGGAATCGCCCGCGAACCTTCCCTCCCCATTCTCTGGATCACGCTCAGAGATCGTTCCCGCGCCGATGCTGTGCGCCAATCGCTGCTGCGGGTTGGCCGCGAGCGCAAGCTGAGCGGGTTCCCGGTCGAGCCGCCGGCGGGCGCTATCGAGAAACTGGAATTTCGTTTTCGCAGCCGGCTTACCCATATCGCGGTGATCGAAATGGCCCGAGCCCTGAACGGCTCGCGGCCGGCTCTCGCTGGGACCGGCCCGCCCCGTACCAGCCCCGTACCAACTGGTTGGTACGGGGCCAGCAAGCTGGTACGGGGCCCGCGCGTAGCCATCGTCATTGACGATCTGGGCGCCGACCGAAATTCCGCCGAAACCATTTTTCAAATTCCCTATCCGCTCACCGTCGCCGTCCTGCCGCGACAACCCCATTCCGCCGAGGTCGCCGAACGAGCCTACCAGAAAGGCCTCGATGTCTTGCTCCATCTCCCCATGGAGCCTGCCAACAGCCAGGCCCAACGAGAAAAAGTGGAATTGCGGCCGGGGATGGCGCCGGCCGAGGTGAAGCGCACGATGGAGGAAGAGATTGCCGCCATCCCCCACGTCGTCGGGGTGAACAACCATGAGGGCTCGCGGGCGACGGCTGACCCGGCACTGATGAGCGCGGTCATGGGAATGCTGAAACAAAAGAAACTGTTCTTTGTGGACAGCCGCACCACGCCTCAGACGGTCGCCTACGATGCGGCCGTCAGGGCTCAACTGCCGGCAACCTTTCGCACCGTGTTTCTCGACCGCACCTCGCCCGGTGCCGGCGCATCGGTTGCGTATTCCATTGGCCAGCTCAAGCAACTTGAAAAACAAGCGCGCGCCACGGGCTGGGGCCTGGCCATCGGTCATCCGCATCCCGGCACGCTCGCGGCCCTCGCGCGGTATCTTCCGGTACTCGAACGACGAGGCTTCCGCATCGTGTACGCATCCGAACTGGTGCAACTGCCGCAGCTTCCTCGGAAAGCGCCTGCGTCCCCACCGGCGAAAAATACAACGTCTTCTTCAGCTTCGCGCTCAAGGTGAGGGTTTCAAACGGCGGGCTCGCCCCGACTCGTCGGCGCTCGCCCGGGCGACAAATGACCGGCAAGCTGTTGCCGGGCAGCGCATCCGCCGAGGCTGCCATTTGTTTTGCGCGCGCATCTCACCAGCGTTGGCACAGCATCCTTTGGAGAGAGGTCGGAGGAGATTTCTTGATGAGACACAAAATGGCGCTGGTGGTGCTGGTGTTGCTTGCGTTGTTCCTGGCCGGTTGTCCTTCTGAGGTAACCATAGGAAAAATTCTCGCCGATCCGTATCGCTACCAGGACAAAGAGGTCGTCGTGCGGGCCAACGTCGTGACCGGTTTCGGCGGGCTGGGTCGCGGCATCTATGAAATCGAAGACGGCACCGGACGCATTTTTGTGATTACCGATCGAGGCATTCCCGGGCGGGGCGCCCGCGTCACCCTGCACGGAAGGGTTGTTAATGCCTTCACCTTTGCCGGGCAAAATTTTGCCACCGCCATCCGCGAAGTCCGGCACAAAGCCGAATAGACCGCCTCGCGTCGAATCAATGGGGCCTCGTGCGGCCCTCCCGTGCGGATCCTCCCGCGGTTTTTTGGCTATCAAGCCCGTTTCCACCAGCGGTGCAACCCCACCCGCGCGCTGCCCAAGGGGGCGCAGCCCGCCAACCCGGCCGGGAAAAGGCCGGGGGTGAGGGGTTCACCCCGAAGGCTTCCGGCAGGTTGCGCGAAAGCCCGCCCTCGGAATACGGCATCTAATGGAGTAGGCGCGACATGCACGTCGAGAAAAAAACGAACCCGGTGCTTCACCACGAGCGTTCACTTCAGGGCGAGCCTTTCCGCCGTGGCGGA
>DATBWB010000121.1 GCA_036514995.1 Candidatus Acidiferrales bacterium | reverse complement strand
CGCATCCGCGAAGCCTTCGATTTCACCGGCACGCCCATCCGCTTCCGGCAACGCCTACGCCGGTAGGCCGAACATCGCCGAGCCCCCAGGCACCAGCCTGGGGGGTACGAAGGCCCGGTGGCAGGTGCCACCGGGCTCAGCGTCAGATGGGTCGAAGGGTCAGGGCACGGTTTTAACCGTGCCGTAGCGAGGGAATAGGGAATAGTGTTGTTGACCTTTAGGCCCTGAGGCCAGAAGCCCCAGCGGCTAAAGCCGAACAGTGATGGCCCCTGAACGTCAGGGCTGAAGCCCCGACCTGACGAAAAGCCCGCGCGGTATTAGACCGCGCCGAGCCCCCAGGCACCTGCCTGGGGGCCGAGGGAGCAAGAACCCCAACACAACGGCAGAGAACAACCAAGCCAGGGCCCTACAACTTCCGGTCAAACGTCAGGTTTTGGAGCATTTCATCGAGTTGCTTCTGAGCGGTGGCGCGGGCGTCTTCGAGCCGGGCACGTTCGGCCCGCAGCGCTCCGAGGCGGTTCTCCTGCTGCTCGAGTTGACGGATATAGCGCAAGCGGAGGTTTGCTTCGTCAGGCGTCTGCCCCAGGCGCTGGAGGTTTCCGCGGACGCGCTCCTGGTCGCGGAAGATTTCGTTCTGCTCAGCTTCGAGCCGCGCAATCTTCTTGTTCAAGTCGTCAATCTCATTCTTCTTGGCCACGATGCGTCCAAGCGCCCGCTCGATTTCCGCGTCAATGGTCTTCTGCCGCACCCAGAGAGCGATTTGCTCGGGCGTGATATTCGCGAGCGCATAGGTCGTCTGCTGGGGATTCTCCTCGCGCACAGCAAACTCGGTGGTGGTCTTGGGCTTGGCCTCGATGCGGAAGCGATGGAAAGTAGCGCTTGATTCGGCCGCCGCCGGAGTTTCGACCAGCGTCCAGTTGGGGCGCACCGGGTGCTCGACGACTACCGTGCGCGGCTTCTCGTCATTGTTGCGGATGGTGTAGGTCTTCTTCTCCACAACTTTCGTGTGGAATCGCATCACACCTTTGAGGATTTCCACTCGCTCGACGCGCTCGCGATCGGTGCCGCGGTTGGTGCTCACCTCGACGCCCAGATCGAGCGCATAGCTCAGCAGGCGGCGCTCCTGCGGGTTGATCGTTTCCGTCAAACCTTCGCCCGCAAAGGCGCTCGAATCAATCACCGTGAACGAGCCGGCGTCGAGCGTCAGGCTGCTCGCATTCTTGAGCCAAACGGCCAGCCACGGCCGGCGCTCTCTTGTGGCTTCGTTGTAAAGCGACACCTTCTCGCCCTCGACTTCGGTGTGAATGATAGGCAGCAGCGCCGACTGGTTGCGCCGAATGGTCACCGGCTGTCGCAGCTTGTATTCGAACTGCTCGCCGAGCGCCTGCGCCCGCGCTGCCTCGGGGGCCGCCTGACGCATCACGTCACCCAGGCGCCCACCGGCGATCCCAGCCGACAGGGCCGCTGGAGCCTCGGCCGCCATCTTCATTGCCCTGTCCCGCCGCGCTTCCTTTGCTTCATCGGCTTCCTGAGCAGCCTCAGCAGGAGCGGGTTTCGCTGTAGGTAGCGGCTCTTCCAAGGTGGCTTCATGCGTTTGGGGCGTCACTTGGAAACCCTCGGGCAGAGGGACGACCGGCCGGCGGGCGTAGAGCGGCTGGGAGAGGTTCTGCACAAAGCTCACCGGGGCGCCGGCCACGAGCGACAGCTCCACCTGCTCCCAGTCCATCGGCGTGGTGTTATCCACGATGGCCCAGCCCTGGAGGAGCGGTTTCTGCTTTTCGTCGAGCACGATGCGGTAGGTAGTCTTCCAGATGGGCGCCTCCGAGGTATAGCTGACGTAGAGCTTGCGGGCACCCGAGCCGGTGGTCTGGATCTTCAGCCGGCGGACGTCGCGCTGGTGCGCCGAATTGAGCAGGTCGAGGTAGCGGCCGACGTCGCTCGCGAGTTCCCTTTCCACCAGCCGCAGCGCCCCGGCCGACTCCAGTTCCACCACTCGCACTTCTCCAGCCGCCGTGAAAATCGCCAACTGCACCACCTGGGTCGTTGCCCCCGGCCCAGTGGAACGGGTTCTCAGCTCGGCGCCCATCAGCTTGCCGGTGACCGGCCCGCCCGGGGCGCGAATCTCGACTTCAGTGCCGCGTATTTGGTTCAGAAAATCCACTAGACCTTGGGCCGAACCCAGGTTGATGGGCAGTTCGGCCAGCCGCCGGCCGAGCGGCGCAGTCGAATCGTACGTCACTCCCGCCACCTGTCCCCGCCCGAGGTCAATCACTGTGAGTGACTTCAGCACGTCGTTCAATTGCGCGCTGGGCAGCACAATTTCTACTG
>DATBWB010000120.1 GCA_036514995.1 Candidatus Acidiferrales bacterium | reverse complement strand
AACTCTACACCGTTTTCGACGTCCACAGCGACGAAGCAACGGCCATTCGGAGCTTCCAATAGCCCTTTAAGACCGCGAGCGTTTGTGTTCGGGCCTGAGGGGAGTTTCGTCAAGTGTCCCCGACGGTGAGTGTTCGAGCGTGAGCAGCGCCGAGCCGAAGTGCCGAGCGGGAACGATGGGCGAATGACTCGCCGCCACGGGCCGCCTTTTCGCCTCCGTCCAATCAGGATGCCTTCTCGTTCCGAAGCGGGTATAATGGTTACGTCCGCGCCTCGTTAAGTTTTCTGCTTTCCCCGGTTCCGCATTCTGCCATCCCCGCTGCGGGGATCGGCCTGCCACGCCCGCTTGATTGCTGCTCGGATTCACGGGGCACGAATGACCACCGAACCTCGAGAGAGACGCACTCCCCCATCGGGTAAGGCCGAAACCGGCAAGCCCGCCAAAAACACTTCAGGAACAGCCCGACAAGAGTCTTTGGCGGGCAAGACGAAGAAAGTCCGCGGCGTCGTTTACCTGGATGCCGACCGATGCAAGGGTTGCGGCTTCTGCGTTGAGTTCTGTCCTCCCAAGGTCCTGGTTCTCTCCGAAGGGTTCAACGCCAAGGGCTACCATCCCCCAAAGCTGATTGACCCAGACAACTGCACCGGGTGCGACCTTTGCGGGATGTACTGTCCCGACTTTGCCATTTTTGCGGTGCAGATCAAAGCGCCCGCCAGGCCGGCCGAGGTGGCGGCGCAGCCCCAGGAGGTGATGGCCCGCGACAGGAACGGGTGAATTGGTATGAACGCATATGCCAAGGCGGATCCTGCCGGGGTTTTGACGGGCGTGCATTTCCTGGACGGCGACGAGGCGTGTTGCGAAGGCGCGCTCGCCGCCGGCTGCCGTTTTGCCGCCGGCTATCCCATAACGCCTTCGACGGAAATTGTCGAGCGCTTTGCCGCGCGCATTCCCAAGATCGGCGGCATTTTTATCCAGATGGAGGATGAGCTAGCCTCTTCGATCGCGATCCTCGGCGCCGCCTGGGCGGGAAAGAAAGCGTTCACGGTAACCTCGGGGCCGGGATTCTCGCTCATGATGGAGCACATCGGGTTGGCGGCGATGACGGAAACGCCCTGCGTCTTCGTCAACGTGCAGCGCGGGGGGCCCTCGACCGGTTTGCCGACCCTCCCCGGCCAGGCCGACATGATGCAAGCGCGCTGGGGCTCGCACGGCGACTACGGCATCATTGCCCTGGCGCCAAACTCGCCCCAGGAATGTTTCGACCTCACGATTGATGCCTTCAATCTGGCGGAAAGGTATCGCGTGCCGGTGCTGGTGATGATGGACGAGTGCGTGGGGCATATGACCGAGAAGGTGGTGATTCCGCCGGCCGAAAAAATCGAGGTGGCCGAACGGCGCTACTCCGCCAAGCGGCCCGGAGAATACCTGCCCTACCAGTGCGATGGCAATCTGGTTCCGGAGATGGTTAAAGCGGGCGACGGCTATCGCTTCCACGTTACCGGACTCACCCACGACGAACACGGCTATCCCGACATGAGCTGGCAGGCGCAGGAAAAACTGGTGCGGCGATTGGTGGACAAGATCCGCAAGAATGCCGATGCCATCGTCCGCTACGAGGAAAAGGGAGTCGAGAGCGCCGAGGTGGTCGTGGTGGGCTACGGGATCACGTCGCGAGTCAACCTTCGCGCCGTGCAGATGGCCGGGGAAGAAGGCGCTCGGGTGGGTTTCCTCCGGCCGATTGTCGTCTGGCCTTTCCCGGAAAAACGCATTCGAGAATTGGCAACCCGGGTGAAAGCATTTGTGGTGGTCGAGATGAACTACGGGCAGATCGTCCAGGAAGTGGAGCGATGCGCGGCGGGCAAAGCCAAGACCGTCCTGGTGCCGCACGGCGGCGGGACCGTGCACCATCCGGAGGAAATCCTCAGAGCCATCCGGGAGGCGGCCCGATGAGCGAAGGAACCTTGCCTGGGGGGCAACCGCTCAATCCGGTGGAGCCCTTTCTCCGCATGGATCGCATGCCGCACATCTGGTGTCCGGGTTGCGGCATCGGGATCACGGTCAACTGTTTTGCCCGGGCGCTGGTGGAATCGAGGGTGCCGCTCGAGCAGACGGTGGTGGTTTCCGGAATCGGCTGCACCGGCCGGGTGGCCGGGTACCTGAACCTCGATTCGTTTCACACCACTCACGGCCGGGCGATTCCGTTTGCCACCGGGTTGAAGCTGGCCAACCCGGAGCTGCGGGTGGTGGTGTACAGCGGCGACGGCGACCTGATCGCCATCGGCGGCAACCACTTTATCCACGCCGCGCGGCGCAACGTGGATTTGAAGGTGATCTGCGTCAACAATTTTATCTACGGCATGACGGGCGGCCAGATTGCGCCCACGACCCCGCTCACGGCGCTGGGCACAACGGCTCCTTACGGCACCTTTGAGCAGCCCTTCAACCTGCCCTATCTCGCGGAATCTTCCGGCGCGGTTTACGTCGCTCGCTGGACTACCTTCCACGTCCGCCAAATCGCCAAAGCGATGCGTGAGATGTTCCAGAAAAAGGGTTTCTCCTTTCTCGAGATCATTTCCCCCTGCCCTACCCTTTATCAGCGGCGCAACCGCTTGGGCGATGGGCTCGAGACGATGAAGTATTACAAGGAGAAAAGCCTGACCTGCCATGGCGCCAACACCAAAGAGGTGAGCATCGGCTTCCAGAGCGAGATCCTGGTCGGCAAATTCGTGGACATCGAGCGGCCGACGTTCCTTGAGACGATGAATGACCAGCTCGCCCGCACGCTCGGCCAGGAGTACCGGCGATACGGAGAAGGCCATGGCGACGACTGAGCTCCGCATTGCCGGCTTTGGCGGGCAGGGAGTCATCCTGGCGGGAATTGTGATCGGCAAAGCCGCCGCCATTTATGACGGCAAGCACGCCACCCTGACGCAGAGCTTTGGCCCGGAAGCCCGCGGCAGCGCTTGCAGCGCTCAGCTCGTCCTTTCCGATCAGCCGATCTTGTATCCTTACCTCACTGCGCTCGACATCCTGGTGGCCATGTCGCAGGATGCTTACCATCGCTTCGGTTCGGAGCTGCAACCGGGGGGTCTGCTTTTGGTGGAAGCGGAGTTGGTCACGTGCCATCCGCGCCCCGACGGGCCGCCCGGAATCAGGCTGCACGGAATCCCGGCCACGCGGCTGGCAGAAGAGCTTGGCCGCCGAGCGGTTTCGAACATCGTAATGGTGGGATTTTTGACTGCCATGACCGGCCTGGTCAGCGTGGAAGCCATCAAGCAAGCCATTGCCGACTCCGTCCCCCGCGGCACCGAGGCCGTCAACCTGGCGGCATTCGAAAAAGGCCTGGAATACGGTTTGGCCCACCTGCCCACCCAGCCGGCCCTGCAGGTTTAGCCGCCCGCGGCGGCGGGTTGCCCCCGAGCGACTGAGTCGCTTCAACCGGGCCTGAAGATTCCGTCCTTTCCACTCGTTTCGTCTTGACGCCCCTCTTGCAACTAAAGTAGCTTGAGGTCATCGCTGAGCATCGCAGTACGCGATTGGAGGTTGTGATGGAACAGACGCGCTCGGCGTTGGCTGCGCAACGGCCCATTTGGTCCTTGCTCTGGTTGGTTCTCGCGACCATCCTGCTTTTCTTCTCCAACGGGAGGCCGGCCATTCCCATCGCGGCGTGGCTAGGGCCTCTCTTCCTGGTGCGGTTCTTGAGGAGTCAAAGACCGTTACCGGGACTGCTGATTGGGTATTTCATTTCCGCTGCCGCTTTTCATTTCCAATTTCGCGGCATGGTGCCGATTCCGGGGATCGGGTATTACGGATTTGTGGCGATGACAGGTTTTGTGGTTCTCCTGCCGTACCTGATTGACCGGCTGGTGGCTCCGCGGCTGGGCGGTTTTCTTGCGACATTGGTGTTGCCGATGGCCTGGGCATCCACGGAATACCTGGTCTCGGCATTCGCTCCGTATGGCAGTTGGGGCTCGGTGGCCTACTCGCAATACGGCAATCTTCCGTTGTTGCAGATCTTGTCGGTGACAGGTCTATTCGGAGTGACGTTCCTGATCGGCTGGTTCGCCTCTGTGTGGAACTGGATTTGGGAGCACGATATTGCATGGCACAAGGTTCGAGTGGGCGCCCTGACTTACGGAAGCATTCTCATGCTGGTTCTTCTCTTGGGCGGAGCACGGTTGATGCTCTTCCCGCCGGCATCGGCCACCGTCCGTGTGGCGTCTATTTCCAAGCCTGACCTTCAAGGTTTCCCGACCGCTGAGATCCAGCGTCGGCTTTTTGCCGGCGAGGCCACGAGCGCTGACCTGGAGGCGATCCGGTCCAGGGGACAGGCCATCGCCGACGATTTGCTCGCGCGTGCCGATCGAGAGGCCAGGGCTGGCGCCAAGGTGGTCTTCTGGGGAGAAGCCAACGCTCCGGTCTTTAGGGAGGATGAGGCCGCCCTGATTGATCGTGGTCGTCAACTGGCACGGGAACGCCAGATTTATCTGGCCATGGCTCTTGCAACCTGGAATCGTGGCCAGGCCCGGCCGCTCGAAAACAAGGTGGTCTTGTTGGACGCGAGCGGAAATCTCGCGTGGGAATTTTACAAGGCTCGTTCGGTGCCAGGCGAGGAGGCGGCGATTTCCGCGCTAGGCGATGGCCGAATCAAAAGCCTTGCTACGCCTTATGGACGGATCGCTGCCGCGATCTGCTTTGATATGGATTTTCCCCAGCTTCTGCGACAAGCAGGACAACTTGGTGCGGACGTTCTGCTGGCTCCTTCCAACGACTGGAGAGAAATTGACCCCTGGCACACGCAGATGGCGACGTTTCGCGCAATTGAACAAGGCTTTTCCCTGGTTCGGCACACGAGCCGGGGGCTCTCGGCTGCAGTGGACTATCAAGGACGTGTGCTCGCGGCCATGGACCACTACCAGGCGACAGATCGTGCCATGATTTCCCAGGTCCCGATTCAGGGCGTGAGAACCATTTACTCGCGGGTTGGAGACCTCTTTGCTTGGCTCTGTCTTCTTGGAACCCTTGCAATGGTCGCATGGGTTCTAAGTCGGGGGCTTCTCACCAAGGGGAGCCCGTAAATTGGCGGTTTGTTGTAGCGGGTATTCGCGGGCAGGCGGTTTCCTAAACCGCGTGTCGGGAGTTCCCTTCGGCTCCGCTCAAGACAGGCAAGGCAAGCTTTTCGGTCGCCCCGATGCTTTCTATCGGGGCGGGCAGAATCGCTGCTTCAGGATGAGTCCTTCTGTTTTGTCGTCACGACCAGCAAGAAAGCCCGCGCCGCGTGGGACAGGAGATCACCGCGTCGAAATACCACGCGTAGCTTACGTTCGATGCGCAGCTCAGGAATCTCCACTTCCATCAGGACTCCCTTGGCCAACTCTTCTTCGATACACATCCTCGGCACCAAAGCCACTGCCTGCTGCATCTGCACGAACTTCTTGATGGACTCCACCGTTGGCAACTCCACGTCCATATGCAGCGGCACGTGATGTTTCTCGAAGGTGCGCAGGACACGCTCGCGGTAAGGAGACCAGATGTTGTGGGCGGCAAAAATCTCGTGGCCCAGCTCGTGGATCGAAACCTGTCGGCGCCGCGCCAGTGGATGGGCCGGATAGACGACGAAGCTCAGGCGGTCCCGGTAAACGACCACCGAGGCCAGATGCGAATCTCGAGGACGGTAGGAGAGCACGCCGAGGTCGAGGTTGCGCTTGAGCAGTTCCTGGGGAAGGTTCCGCGCCAGGCTGCGGACAATCTCCACTTTGACATGCGGATAGAGGCGACGATAACGGGCGATGAGGGGGAGCAGATAAAGTGCCCCGGTTTCATTCGCCCCAACGCGTACCCGCCCCCGCTCGAGGTGGCGCAGCTCGGCCAGGGCAGAGGGAATCTCGCCCCGCAGGTTCAACAGCCGTTCGGCGTATTGCAGCAATAGCTCGCCCGCGTCTGTCAGCGCGGGTATTTTGCTCGAGCGATCGAACAGAGACTCTCCCAGCTCCTCCTCCAAACGACGAACCGCCAGGCTAATCGCCGGTTGTGTGCGCAGGAGGCTCTTGGCAGCTCGGGAGAAGCTTTTCTCCCGCGCCACCGCCAGAAAGACCTCGAGTTGGTGCAAGTCCATTGCCTTGTCTCCTATAAGGCGGACGCTCCGCTGACCAGCGCCGGCCAGCATAGCATAAGTTGTATTTATTGTTATTTATAAAAAATAAATTTGACTTTCGCAGGGGAGTGCTTAGACTTGGCCGATCCCGGGGAGGGTATTTCCACAGATGTCGGCGCACGGCATGTTGATGCGGACCGAGCAACCGGTTGGTATCGCCAGCTATGGGGCCTATGTGCCGCGGTGGCGCATCCGCACGGAAGCCATTGCTGCCTGCTGGGGTTGGGAGGGAAAGCGCGTGCCCATCCGCGCCAAATCCGTCCCCGGCCCGGACGAAGACACGGCTACGATGTGCATTGAAGCTGCCCAGAATGCGTTGCGCCGGGTGGCGGTTGCGCCGGGCCAGATCCGCGCCGTCTGGGTAGGAACCGAATCCAAACCCTACGCTGTCAAGCCGACCGCGACGGTTGTGGCCGAGGCGCTCGGCCTGACTCCGTTCATCAGCGCAGCCGATATGGAGTTCGCCTGCAAGGCGGGCTCGGAAGCCATGCAGACGGCGATAGCCTATGTAGGCTCCGGAATGGCGCCCTATGCGTTGGCGATTGGCATGGATACGGCTCAATCGCGTCCGGGAGATTCGCTCGAATACACGGCTGCTGCCGGCGGCGCGGCCTTCCTCTTCGGACGGGCCGAAAACGCTCTGGCCGAAGTCGAGGGAAGCCTCTCTTTCGTTACCGACACGCCTGACTTCTTTCGCCATGCCCACCGTCACTATCCGCAGCACGGACAGCGGTTCACGGGTGAAGTCGCGTACTTCTACCACTCGCTCGAGGCGGCGCGGGGTCTGCTCAAAGAACTCGGGCGCGAACCAAAAGACTACCGCTGGGCTGTCTTCCACCAACCGAATCCCAAGTTCGTGCGCCGCCTGGCGCAGCAACTCGGCTTCAGCCAAGAACAGATCGAGCCGGGCTTCCTGGTGCCGGCCATAGGCAACACCTATGCCGGGTCGTCGCTTTTGGGGCTGGCCGCCGTTCTCGACATTGCCGAGGCCGGCGATCGCATCCTCTTCACCTCATACGGGTCCGGTGCGGGCAGCGATGCGCTCTCACTGGTCGTCACCCCGCGGATCGGGCCCATACGGGCGGGTGCACCCGCAGTGCGCGACTACCTCGAGCGGAAAAAAGAAATCGGCGACTACGGGCTGTACTTGCGCTTGATGAAAAAGATTCACCGCGAATGAGGCAGGGGGGCATGTGCGCGACGTTAGCATCATTGGCGTAGGTCAGACCCCGGTGGGGGAACATTGGGATCGCTCGCTGCGCGAGCTGGGTGTCGAGGCGGTACGGTCAGCCCTGGCCGATGCTGGACTCGAACGCCCCCAAGCTCTCTTCGCCGGCAATATGCTCTCCGGAGTTCTTTGCAATCAGGAAAATCTGGCCACGCTCCTGGCTGATTTTGCGGGCTTCCCTGGGGTCGAGGCAATCAAGATCGAAGCCGCCTGCGCCTCCGGGGCGGCGGTGGTGCGCGCGGCCCAATGGGCGGTGGCCTCGGGCGCACACGACCTTGTGGTCGCCGTGGGCATCGAGAAGATGACCGATCTGGGCATTGACGGCATCACCGCAGGCTTGGCCACGGCCGCCGATGCTGACTACGAGGCCGCCCACGGGATTTCCTTCACTGCCCTTAACGCCCTCCTGATGCGCCTGTATATGGAGCGCTATGGCTACAGCCGGGCCGACTTTGCTCCTTTTGTGGTGACCGCGCATGAAAACGGAGTCCACAACCCCCAGGCGATGTTTCGCGAGACGGTAACCGTGGACGATTTCCTGAATTCCCCCATGGTCGCCGACCCGATCTCCATCCTCGATTCCTCGCCCGTGTGCGATGGCGCAGCTGCCGTTGTGCTTTGCTCAAGCGACCGGGCGCGCTCTTTCACCGACCGGCCAATAAAAATCCTGGCCTCAGCCACCGCCACCGATACCATCGGCTTGGGGCCGCGCAAAGACCCCTTGTGGTTCGAGGCCGCCTATCAGTCGGCCCAGCGGGCTTACCGCCAAGCCGGCTTGCAGCCGGAGGACATTGATTTCTTCGAGCTGCACGACGCCTTCACCATTGTCTCGGCCATGTCGCTCGAAGCGGCCGGGTTCGCCGAGCGCGGTCAAGGAGTGCGCTTCGCGCTGGAGTGCAACATCCACCGCCACGGCAAACTTCCGATCTCGACGCAAGGAGGACTGAAGGCACGTGGCCATCCGGTGGGGGCGAGCGGCACCTACCAGATCGTGGAAGCCGTCAACCAGTTGCGCGGCCAGGGGGGCGCTAACCAGGTGGAAGACTGCCGCCTCGGAATGACCCAGAGCATTGGGGGAATGGCCTCGGTGGCGGTTACGCACATCCTGGGGTTATAGGCCATGGAGCTGCCACGTTACCACCGCTTGCGTTCCGCCTTCTACCGCCTTCAGGCGACACGTTGCGGCGCGTGCCAGGCCATCCACTTCCCGCCGCGGCGCCGTTGCCTCCAGTGCGGTTCAGAAAACCCGGAGGAAGTCCGGCTGAGCGGCCGGGGGCGAGTGCTCTCCGTGACTCGGGTTTACCAACCGGCGCGCGGCTTCAGTGATGCGGTGGGTACACTGACGGCTTTGATCGAATTGCAGGAAGGAATCCGCATCACCGCCCAGTTGACCGACGTCGAACCCGAGGAGGTCGAGACCGGTCAGGAAGTGGAAATGGTGGTGCGGCGTTTGCGCGGGGATGAGGAACAGGGATTGATTGTTTATGGCTATAAGTTTCGCCCCGTCATGAAGGGGCATGGGGCAGAAGGAAGGGAGCGAGCGTGAGTCGCATTTGCAGCCTGCGCGAAGCGGTGGCCACCATCCGCTCCGGCAGCACCGTTACTTTTGGCGGCTTCCAGTCGAATCGCGCGCCGATGGCCCTGATCCGGGAATTGATTCGGCAGAAGAAGAAGCGCTTGCATCTGCTGCTGCTCCCCAACCCGCTTGCGCTCGATTTCCTGGTGGGGGCGGGAGCAGTCCGCTTTGCCGAGGTGGCATTTGCGGGCTTGGAGCTCGAGCACCGCTCGCTCGTGCCTCCCAACTGGCAAGCGGCAGTCGCCCGCCCGCCGCGGCGGGGCATCGGCTGGCGCGAGCGGGATGCGATTTATTTGGTTGAGGCCCTGCGCGCCGCCGCTTTGGGCGCACCCTTCTTGCCTCTACCGATCCCACCGGGCAGCGCCCCCCAGTCGGATGTCGCCAGAGTGCGTGACCCGTTTCGTGGGTGCGTGGTGCCCGTGGTCCGCGCCCTTGAGCCGGAGGTGGCGCTCATCCACGCCCAGGCCGCCGACCGCCAGGGCAACGTCTGGATCGATGACCCGGTAACCGATGAGCTGGTGACCCGCGCCAGCCGCTCCGTCCTTGTCACCACGGAAGAAATCGTGCCGCGCTTGCGCCACGCCACCCTTCCCTCGGTCTTGGTTGACTATGTGGTTCACTCGCCGGGTGGCGCCTGGCCCACCGCCTGCGCCGGCTACTACGGTGAGGATGGCCGGCACATCGGGGAGTACGTGGCCATGGTGCGCGCCGGGCGATTCCGCGAATACTTGCGCCGTTACGTGGCCACGGCAGAATGCGCGCGGCACCTGGTGCAATGAGCCAGCCTTCCCCAGCCGACTTTTTGGTGGTAGCGATGGCCCGCCAAATCCCCAACGGGGCCACGGTAGCCACGGGTTTGCTCTCCTGGTTGCCGATGCTGGCGATTGCCGTGGCCAAGGCGACGCATGCCCCCGAACTCACCTACCTGAATTGCAGCGGGGCCATCAATCCGGCCCGCCTCAGCGGGCAATCTCTCCCGCCGAGCTCGACCGACGTCACCCTGCTCAAGAACAACCCCTACTGCTTGCGGCTGACCGACCTATGGGAGTTCGCGGCCCGCGGCCGCATCGACGTGATGTTTTTCGGCTTTGTCCAGCTCGACCGGGACGGGAACACCAATCTCAGCCTGCTCCAGGGGTCAAACGGCCCATCGCGGAAGTTACCCGGGGTTGCGGGGGCGTATGCTCTGCGACAGCTCGTAAAGAATCCAGTGCTGTTTTCTGCGCGCCATTCACCCTCGTCGTTCGTCCGCCGGGTGGACACCGTCACCACCGTCGCCGCGTCCAACCCGGTGCTGCTGGTTACCGAACTGGGGGTCTTCCGACTGGTGGGCGGAGCACTCCACGTCGTCAGCTTGCATCCGCCCGGCAGCATCAATGAAGTAAAAGCGAAGACGGGTTTCCCTGTCCGCCGGCCGCCGCGACTCCGCTACACTTCCCAACTCTCTCGGCGCGAGCGGCTGGCTCTGGACAAATTTGATCCAAGAAAAATCCGCGACCGATACGTCAACCTATGAGAGCGATCCTTCTTCACGAATTCGGGCCGGCAGAAAATCTACGCTGGGAAGAAGTCCCCGAACCACGACCCGGTCCACACGAGCTTTTGGTGCGGGTGGGAGCCTGCGGCGTCTGCTTCCATGATGTAATCAATCGCCGAGGGGACCTGCCGCGAACACGGCTACCCGCTATTCTGGGCCACGAGGTAGCCGGCGAAGTCATCGAGGCCGGCGCCCAAGTGACGCGGTTTCGTCCAGGCGATCGCGTCGCGTGCCTGCAGCGTGTCAACTGCGGCCAATGTCACCACTGCCGCGACAGCCGGCCCACGCTCTGCCGTACGGGAGCCGTTTTCTTCGGAGAGGAAATTCCCGGAGGGTACGCGGAATTTTTTGTCGCCCCTGAGCACGTAGTGGCGAGTGTTCCGAACGCTTTGTCCGATGCCGAAGCAGCCGTCACGGCGTGCACGTTGGGTACGGCCGTGCACGCGCTGGGGAGCCGTGCCCGGATGGAACCCGGCCAGACGGTGCTCATCACCGGTGCCAGCGGTGGCGTGGGAATCCACGCTATTCAGTTGGCGCGCCTCATGGGGGCGCGAGTGGTTGCGGTGACGAGTTCGGAATCGAAACTCGAGAGCCTGAAGCAGTGGGGCGCCCATGCCGTCATTCATGCCCCGCGGCTGGAATTTGCCAAAGCGGTCAAAGAGTCGGTCGGACCGGTAGATATTGCGCTGGAAGTGGTCGGGAGCGCGACGCTCGATGAAAGCCTGCACGCCCTCAAAAGCGGTGGCCGGCTGGTTGTGCTGGGCAACGTCGTGGGAGGCAGGGCGGCGTTCAACCCCGGGTTGGTGATCCTCAAGGAATTGGAGATCATCGGTTCGTTCGCCACTTCGGTGGCGGAACTGAAACAAGCCTTCGAACTGGTTTCGAGCAGCAAGATCCAGGTGCTGGTTTCAAAGTGCCTGCCGCTGCGGGAAGCTGTCCAGGCTCACCGGTTGCTCGAAGCCCGAACGGTGACCGGCCGGCTTGTCCTCCAGCCGTAGCCTACATTGAACCACAACAAACCGCGGCATACCACAGGGCAGCAGATTCAAACCAGCTTCTCTTCCGGAGAAAGGACGCCGTATTCGCTGCTGTAGTGCAGCGGGATGTCTTGAAATGCTCCGCGGACCGCATCATAGATGCGGCAGCTATCGAACGGCCGGGAATAGATGTGGATGCTCACGGCGCGTTCGTTGAACTCAGGCAGATTGGTGACCTGGTGGATGGGTTCGGAACGATCCACCTCGAGCGGCGAGTCCGGGGTAATCAGGCACGACTCGCTTTTCTCGAGCTTGCAAGTCCGTTTTGCCTCGTCGCTCTCGAGCAGACGGAAATTCTGGTTTTTGAGTTTGCCGATCGGAACCGCCATCCAGCAGAGCTGCCCGCGGTGGTTGTGGATGTTGCTGGCCTGGCCCACCTCCCAGCAGAGAGCGAGGACTTCGAATAGATCACATTTGAAAATCAGATTGCGGGTGTAGTGGCCACGGCTGAAAAAGAGATAAGGAGAGAGTGAGGCGGAAGCGATCGGGTGAGCGCGCAAAAAGTCGAGCACATGCGAGGGGCCGAACCGGGATTCGGGCAGCGCCGACAAGGCGCGACAGAAATCGTCGATCAAGCAGGGCGCGGCGGACATGACTACCTCCGGAGTACGGACTCAGATAGAATTTGCTCTCGATTTTGCGCCATCGTAGGCAAGCAGCAGGGAGATGTCAATTGCAAATTATGAAACGGACTCCCGCCATGAGGTTCGAGAGACAAATAGGAAGGCAAATAGAAAATAGAAATTAGAAAAGAGAAACCAGGAAAAGGGCCTATTTTCTATTTTCTATCTTCTAAATTCTGACTCGTGGATGTTGCTCGTGAAGGTTTGGCTGCTGCGGGAAGAAGACATTCGTCGGGCGCTCACTCCGGAAGCGGCCATGGCGGCGGTGGAGGAGTCCTTTCGAGCGCTGGCTGAAGGCCGGGCGATTCTGCCGGGCGTCATCCACCTCCCGGTCGAGGCACACGCGGGCGAAGCGCACGTCAAGGGCGCTTACGTCGCCGGCTCGCCGACTTTCACCATCAAGGTTGCCTCGGGCTTCTACCACAATCCCCGGCGCGGGCTGCCCGTCCAGGGCGGGATGGTGATGCTGTTCTCGAGCGAGACCGGGCGACCGGAAGCAATCCTTTTTGACAACGGCTTCATCACCGAACTGCGCACCGGAGCTGCCGGGGCTGTCGCTGCCAAGTATCTCGCGCCGCAGAAAGTAGAGCGGGTCGCGGTTATCGGCGCCGGCTCGCAGGCGCGATATCAATTGGACTGCCTCGCGCGACAAGTCGAGGTGCGAACCATCCGCAGCGTGCATGTTTTTTCTCGCACACGAAATCGCACGGAGCAGTACGCCGCTGAAATGTCCAAGCGCCTGTCGCTTCCCGTCACGGTGTGCGATTCAGCCGCCGAAGCTTGCGCCGGCAGCCAGATTATCATCACCGCCACCACCAGCCGGACGCCGGTCGTGACGGAAACCATGATTTCGGGCGGGGTACACATTACCGCCGTCGGGGCCGATGACCCGCAGAAGCAAGAGCTGGCCGCGGAAATTCTTGCCCGGGCGGATAAGGTCGTGGTGGACAGTCTCGCACAGTGCTCGCGCTTCGGAGAACTTCACCACGCCATCGAGCAAAAGAAGTTGCGCCCCGAGGAAGTTTATGCCGAGTTGGGCGAGATCGTTGCCGGGAAGAAGAAAGGTCGCGAATCGGATAGCGAGATCACGGTGTGTGATCTCACCGGCCTGGGCGTGCAGGATGCGATGGCCGCTCAGGCGACGTTCGACTCCGCGCAAAAACTCGGCCTCGGCACAGCCATCGAGATCTGAAGCGTAGAGCGGGGTGGGGCGGAAGCAGAGGTGAAAAATATTTTCGCCAGGATAGTTCCCAGAGAAAATGAGGTCGTTACAGGGCCAGCAGGTCGCGTGGCAGCAGCTTCTTCTCGACGGGATAGACTGCAAAACCAAGAATTTCGAGGGCGGCGGCTCCAAGCACGGGAGCGTCGTCCCCCTCGGCGAACATCACCGGGATGGCCATGGTCACACCGTCCAACGTGGCTAGCACTGTGCCTGTATCTCGATTCACGCGCCGGCCATCCGCGATTCGGAACGTGCGCGACATTCCCTGAGTGATTCCCAATGACTGCAAGAACGGTCGGGGCAATGAGGTGAGGGTTGCGCCGGTATCCACCAACAGTTGAATAGTGGATGACCGACTCGGGGAAACGGGATTCGCGACCTTCACCGTAACTTCAAAACAGCCCACTCCAACTCCGTTCCGATCGATACCCGGCGCTACTTCTCCACCTTGGCCAGAAGATCAGCGAATTTTTGCTCGCGTTCTTTCTGGTCGTGGCCGGTGTAGTCTTCCATGATCTGGGTGACGTTCATCGAGCAGAATTTGGGCCCGCACATCGAGCAAAACTTGGCTTCTTTGTAATAATCATCGGCGAGGGTCTCATCGTGCATCGCGCGGGCGGTTTCCGGGTCGAGAGAAAGCTCAAATTGCTTGTTCCAATCGAAGAGAAAGCGGGCGTAGCTCAAGGCATCATCCCGGTCGCGGGCGCCGTGGCGGTGCCGGGCCAAGTCGGCGGCGTGAGCGGCGATCTTATAGGCGATGACTCCCTGGCGGACGTCGTCGGCATTGGGCAGGCCGAGGTGCTCTTTGGGCGTGACGTAGCAAAGCAGGGAGGCTCCGTGCCAGCCGATCATGGCCGCGCCGATGGCGCTGGTGATGTGGTCGTAGCCGGGGGCAATGTCGGTCACGAGCGGCCCCAGGGTGTAGAAGGGAGCCTCGTGGCAAAGCTCCTGTTCCTTCCTCACCTGTAGCTCGATCTGGTCCATCGGGATGTGACCCGGGCCTTCAATCATCACCTGAACGTCGTGCTCCCAGGCTTTCTTGGTCAGTTCGCCCAGAACTTTCAGTTCGGCAAACTGCGCTTCGTCGGAGGCATCGGCCAGGCAGCCAGGCCGCAAGCCATCACCCAGAGAAAAGCTCACGTCGTACTTCTTAAAGATTTTGCAGAGCGCTTCGAAATTTTCGTAGAGGGGGTTTTGCTGGTGGTGGTAGGCCATCCACTGGGCGAGGATGGCGCCGCCGCGGCTGACGATGCCGGTGATGCGATTGCGCACCAGCGGCAAGAATTCCCGGAGAACACCGGCGTGGATCGTCATGTAGTCCACGCCCTGCTCGGCCTGCTCCTCGACGACCTCAAGCAAAAGCGAAGCGGTCAAGTCCTCAGCGCGCTTGACCCGGCTGAGCGCCTCGTAGATGGGCACCGTCCCGATGGGCACGGGACTCGCGGCAATGATGGCTTTGCGGATGGCCGGGATGTCGCCGCCGGTGGAAAGGTCCATGACGGTGTCCGCGCCCAGGTGCACGGCGGTGTGAAGCTTTTTGAGCTCCTCGTCAATGTTGCTGGTGACGGCCGAATTGCCGATATTGGCGTTGATTTTGCACTTGAAGGCGATACCGACCGCCATGGGCTCGAGGTTCGTGTGGCGGACGTTGGCGGGGATGATGGCGCGGCCGCGGGCTACCTCGTCGCGCACCAGCTCCGGCGCGACCTTTTCCCGGCGGGCGACGTACTCCATCTCCTCAGTGATCGTTCCCTGGCGGGCGTAGTGCATCTGGGTGACGTTGCGGGCTGTACCGTTCGATCCGGCCGCGGCTAACCGCTTTTCAATCCATGCATCTCTCAACGCCATAGTTTCCCCCACTGTCAACACTCAAAGGTTCTTAGCCTGAGCCCAAAAATCAATTATCGCACCCGTGCGCACGCGCCGCAACCCGACCGCGCAGCCGATTTCGAGTGCGGGAGCTTGCTCCCGCCTTTGTAGCGGCAATGCTTGGCGAGATCTTGAAAAGGGGCGGCAAGCCGCCGCAGTCCAAAGGACGATCGTCATCACATTAAGACCGGCGGAGGGTGAGCAGAGTAATCTCGGGCAGGGCCCCTAGGCGAGAAGGAGCGAGAATCGTGCCGATCCCGCGGCTGACGTAGCCCGAGCGCCCGCCGAGCCGATAGAGGCCCCGGACGTAGGGCGTGTAAAACCGCGAAGGAAAGGCGCCGTAGTGAAGGATTTCGACCGTAATCTGGCCACCGTGAGTATGGCCGGAAATCATCAGGTCAAAACCCTTTTCCGCGGCAACAGGAAAGACATCGGGGTTGTGCGAGAGCAAAACATTCGTCGCGCCCGGCACGATGAGTTTTCGAGCGCCGACCAGATACGGCCGGTTGCGCCGCTGGTAGTCCACGCCGGCGAGGTTCAGTCTTGCCCCATTTCGCTCGAGCACGACGTTTTGCCCCCGCAGCATGCGGATATTGCGCTCGGCGGCGAGTTCGGTGGCCCGGTCCTCGGCATCGGCATAGATTTCGTGATTTCCGAGACAGCCGAACGAGCCAAGCCGGCTGCGCAGACGGCCCAACTCGGCGATGCAGTCCTCAAGGGGGTCGCCGAGCGCGGTGATGAAGTCGCCGGTCACCAGGGCAACGTCGGCGTCCAGTTCGTTCGCCATGTCCACCGCACGAGCCAGTTCGGCGCGGGAAAGAAACGGGCTCAGGTGGATATCGGTCAACTGGACGAGCTTGAGCCCTTCGAGCGCCGCCGGCAAATTCGCAACCGGCACGGGCACGGACTCCACCGTAAAGCGAATCCGGTTGGCAGCGAACCCGTAGCCAATCGCCGCAAAGGGCAAAACGGCAGCCGCCCGCCCGGCAGTGAGCAACCACTCGCGGCGCGCCGGGTTCGGCGGATCACCCGCCGGAACGGAAACGGTCCGCCGCGCGCCTACCCCGGCTCGCCCGAGGCGGCCAAACAGAGCCACTCCCTTCAGCCACAGGAAGGCAACGAGCGACGGCAACATCCACAGCCCGGAAGCAAATGCGAGCCAGGGCACGCTCAGATCGGGCGTGCCTCGAAGCCGGCGCAGGGGAATCAGGAAAATCCAATTGTTCAGATAAAGCAAGACCACGAGCGAGAGGCCAACCCAGATGGCGCGGCGTGTTCCAGGCCAGCGGCGAGCGAGCCAATCGCGCAAGCGCCGGTACCAGAAAACCTGGCTCGAAACGTAGAGCGTGAGAACAATGAGAAAAATAACCGTACCGAGGAGAAAGAGAAGCAAACGTATCATGGTCGAGAATGATCCCTTCGCGGAGTTTACGCTGAGGCCCGCTCACGGCCGAAGGGCTCAGAGCAAGCTCTATCGAGAAGCAAGGAGCGCCTTTCGTAAATCTTCTGCACTGGTGATGGGCGGCTGGCAGGTCGAGTTGGCACAGACAATCGCCCGCGCGCCATCGGTGGCATCGAGGTGAGGCAAAGTAGATGCGAGCCCCGCCGGCAAGGAGTCTCCCGCCTGCTGCGGCGGAAGACGGAGCACCGATTTGCCAAAGCGATAGGTCATGTTGGCGGCAAGCTCGAGCTCAGCCGCGCGCGCGTCGCCCGGCTGGCCAACGATCACCACCTGTATCGGCTGGCGCGAGTGGAGCAACGCCGCCAAGCCGTAAGATGCGGCAAACAAGCCGTACGTTTCCGCGAGCCCGCCAAAAACTTCGAGAGTGCTTTCCGCCTTTTGGCGGTACTCCTGGTTCATCGTGTAGCTCGAGAGCCAATCCAAAAGAATAGCCGCAAGGGGATTGGCCGCCGGAGTGGGCGAATCCTGATAAGGTTTGCGGGTCACCGTCATGCCGGCCAGAGGCCGGGCATCGCGCGGGCGGTCGAAGAAGCCCCCGCCTTCTTCATCCCAAAATTTCTCGATGCTGAACCCGGCCGCTTCCTCGGCCAAGCGGAAGTAGCGCGGGTCACCCGTCAATTCGAAGGCGCCGAGCAGCGCCAGGGCCATGAAGATTTGGTCGTCCAGGCCGCCATCGAGCCAATTATCCAGCGAGCGTGGCCCCGTACCATCCGGTACGGGGCGGGGCAGCCGGTGAGCAAATCCAACTCCCGGCCGATAAGCGTTGCCGGCGAGACGATCCAGAGTCTTCAGAGCAAAGTCGCGGCAATCCGTCCGGCCAAGCACGCGGTAGGCTTCGAGGAAGGCGGAAACGAACATTCCGTTCCAGCCGATGTAAACCGTCTTGTCCACCTGCGGCGTTGGCCGCTGGGAACGCGCCCGGCGCAATTTTTGTCGCGCCTGGTCAAGCAGTTGCCGCGTCTCATCGGCGCTCTTACCCATGCGCGAGGCAACCTCTTCGATCGGGCTGGCGACGTGGAGCACATTTTTGGCCGGGTTATGGTGCATTTCGCCCTGCGGCTCGACGCCGTAATAAAGCTCAACGGCGCGCGCCTCCTCGCCGTCCAGCACCGCGCGGACTTCCGACTGCGTCCAGGTGAAGTAGTCGCCGTCATCCTCCAGGCTATAGTCGGCGTCCTGGCTGGCGTAGAAACCACCGTCCGGGTCCGAGAGGACCTCCTTCACCCAGGCGATGATGGATTCCGCTGTTTCGCGGAAGAGCGGCTGGCCGGTTACCTGATAGGCGTGGAGATAGTTCTTGAGCAGTTCGGAGTTATCGTAGGACATCTTCTCGAAATGCGGGACAATCCAGCGCTCGTCCACCGAGTAGCGATGGAAGCCGCCGCCAATCTGGTCGTAAACGCCGCCGCGGGCCATATGTTCGAGCGTGGTGGTGGCTATCGTCAGAAGCGCTTGCTCGCCCGTTGCCTGGTAGCGCTCCAGAATCAAATCAATGGCAGCCGGATGGGGGAACTTGGGGGCGCGGCTGAAACCGCCGTGGCGGAGATCGAAATGTTGCACCATCGAGTTGACAATCGCATCCACCGCAGCCACCGAAAATTCCCGCCGGGCGCCCGAAAACATTTCGGCGCGGGCAATCGCAGCGGTGAGTTGTTGGGCACTCGACTCGATTTCCGCTTTCTTCTCCCGGAAAGCTTGGGCGACGGAAAGCAAAATGCGCTTGAAGCCGGGCCGGCCAAAGTTGTCCTCCGGCGGAAAATAGGTGCCGCCGAAGAAGGGCTTGCCCTCCGGGGTAAGGAACGCGGTCAGCGGCCAGCCGCCCTGGCCGGAGAGCGCGCTGACGGCGGCCTGATAGCGCGCGTCCACGTCGGGGCGCTCGTCCCGGTCCACCTTCATGGCCACAAAGTTTTCGTTGATAATCCCGGCGACTTCTTCATTCTCGTAGCTCTCCCGGTCCATCACGTGACACCAGTGGCACCAGACGGCGCCGATATCGAGCAGAATGGGCTTGTTCTCCTGCTTCGCTCTCGAAAATACCTCTTCCGACCAGGGATGCCATCGGACCGGCTGATGAGCGGCCGAGCGAAGATAGGAGCTGACGGAATCCTTTAAGGCGTTTTCTTGAGTTGACATCGGTGCTTCAGTTTCTCCCGTCCCGGGGCAGATCCTTGATGAATGCTGACAGGACTGCACGAGCCCGGCTCGGGCGGACCGGAACTACATCGGCCGTCGCTTGGTGTGGTCCGGGAAGGGCGGGGCGAGCGGCTTGCGGCCGGAAAAACCTTCATCGGTGCGGTGCCACCAGCGAATGGAATCCTCCCCGAGTTTCCAACAGAGATAAACGTGCTCGTTTTCCAAGATGGCGGGAAAATCCACCAGCCCAATCTCCAAATCCTTCACGACGCAGCCCGTCTCCTGAATCTGCTCGAGGGAGGAGCGAACCGACTCGCCGGCCCGGTCGCGGTTCATCTTCCAGCCCGCGGCCTGCTCGTAATCCAAAACGATGCCGCCGGACATCAAAATCTTTTGCGCGAGACGGCGCAGTTCGATTTCAAACTTTTCCACCTGCTTCTTCTGCTCGATCGCCTGCTCGAGCCACGCGCTGATCTGCGGCAAGAGTTCCTCGGCCTGCTGGCGATTGAAGAGGCGCTCCGGCGGCGATTCCTGCTCAAATTCTTGCTCGTCGTCAGCCACCTGGTTTCTCCTCAAGCGTTCTCGAGCATCCGGGCCAGGGCCACCCGAGCCCAGTGTTTGTCTTCTTCCGGAACTTCAATGCGGTTCACCACCCGTCCCTCGACCAGGTTTTCGAGCGCCCAGCAAAGGTGTTGCGGGGTGATGCGAAACATCGTCGTGCACACGCAAACGTTCGGGTCGAGCGAGATGACCAGCCGGTCCGGCCATTCCTTGCTCAGCCGGTTGACCAGGTGAATTTCCGTGCCGATCGCCCACTTCGATCCCGGCTCGGCCGCAGAAACGGCTTTGAGGATTTGCTCGGTCGAGCCGATCTGGTCGGAAAGTTCCGCCACTTCCCAGCGGCACTCGGGATGGGAGATGACGCGGATGCCGGGATGAGCGGCCCGGACGCGATGGACGTGCTCCGGCAAAAAGCGCTGGTGGACGGAGCAGTAACCCTTCCAGAGAATCAGCCGCGACCGGCGGAGCGATTCCGCGTCGCACCCGCCCATCTCGGCGTAAGGATCCCAAACGGCCATGCGGTCAAGCGGAATCCCCATGCGATAGCCGGTGTTGCGCCCCAGGTGCTCGTCCGGCAAAAAGAGAATGCGCTCGCCTCGGGCAAAGGCCCAGTCAAAAATCTTCCTGGCATTCGAACTGGTGCAGACAGCTCCGCCGTTGCGGCCACAAAAGGCTTTGATCGCCGCCGAGGAGTTCATGTAAGTAACGGGCACCAGCTTGAGGTCGCCCTGCCACGGCGGGCCGGTAAGCTCTTCCCAGCACTGCTCCACCTGCTCGATCGAGGCCATGTCGGCCATCGAGCAGCCGGCGTTCAAATCCGGGAGGAGTACCTGCTGGTGCGGGGCGCGCAGGATGTCAGCGCTCTCCGCCATGAACTGCACGCCGCAAAAGACGATGTACCTGGCCTCGGGGCGCGAGGCGGCGAGCTGCGAAAGGCGAAGGCTGTCGCCGCGATAGTCGGCAAAATGGATCACCTCGTCGCGCTGGTAGTGGTGGCCCAGGATGACAACGCCGGCGCCCAGAGTTGCCTTGGCGCGCCCGATCCGCTCGTCGAGCGAGGTGTCCGGGAGAAGCAGGTAGCTGTCGAAATCGCAGCCCACCCCGGCCTCGATTTCCGGTACCCGCAGGGTAGCCGGCTGATGCGACTCTAAGACCGTTTTGATCATCTCACCGCTTCTAGCCGCCGATGTAAACCATCGTGCGCGAGGGTGGCTTGAAATCCGGCTCGTTGATGCGGTGGCCCGCCTCCTTGCGGCTCACCAGGCCGACGATGTATTCGGCGATCGCCTCATCCGAGCGGCCATCCCTCAACCATGATTTTACATCGTGATCGAGCATGGAGAATAGACAGGTGAGTATTTTTCCATCCGCTGTTAACCGGATGCGGCTGCAAAAGCCGCAAAAGGGTTTCGAGACAGACGCCACCAGGCCGATTTCGCCGGGGCCGTCAGCAAAGCGAAATTTAAGGGCCGTGTCACTCGCATGGTCTCGATCAAGGGGCACCAGCTCCCAGCGGCGTCGCAACCGTTCCAGAATTTCGTCGGCGGTGACGACGAGCTTCCTTTGCCACTTGTGGTCGGCGTCAAGGGGCATAAATTCGATGAAGCGCATCGTCACGTCGTGCTCGCGAGCAAACTGGCCAAAGTCCTCAATTTCATCGTCATTGAGCCCGCGGACAATCACGGCGTTGACCTTCACCGGCTTGAGGCCAGCCCTCTGGGCCGCCTCAATGCCGGCCATCACCTTGGAGAAGGAATCGGTGCGCGTGATACGAGCGAATTTCTCCGGCTTGATGGAGTCGAGACTGATATTGATGCGGTGCAGTCCCGCCGCTCGAAGTTCGCCGGCATGCTGCCCGAGCAGGTGCCCGTTCGTGGTCATCGAAAGATCCTGAACGCCCATCCGGGAAAGGCGAAAAATGAAGTCCAGCACGCCGCGGCGCACCAGCGGCTCGCCGCCGGTGACACGAATCTTGCGAATGCCGAACCCGAGGAAGATGCGGCAAAGCCGTTCGAGTTCCTCCCACTCCAGAATGCCATTGTCCTCGAAACCGTTGTCGCCCTGCGCCGACCGGCAGTACACGCAGCGGAAGTTGCAGCGGTTGGTCACCGAAACGCGCAGGTCGGTGATGGGGCGATTGTAGCTATCTCTGAGCATGAATCTGTCTTGAGTGCCGAGTTCCGAGTCTGGAATTTCCAATCTCCGGCCGCCCGGAGGATAAAAAACAAAATTGCCTATACCCGTGCTTAGCAGGCCGGATATAGGCTAATTCTCCTTTCCAATCCCGCAAGAGGCGGGGCAAGCACGGGAGGCGGCCCGGTTTCCCGAACCACCCTATCGCCCCTGGCGCGTGGGTTTTCTCTCCGGTAGCGGCCAGGGGTCGGAGAACTTCTGATGGCGGGGCGGACAGCGCCCCTCTTCTATTATGAACGAGAATGGCGCGCTAAGCGACGCCAAAAATTTGCAACTGGACCTCACGCGGCTGCGGGCCATCCAGTTCCGCCAGGATAATGGACTGCCAGCGGCCGAGCGCCAGCTTGCCCTCGCATATCGGCAGCGACACGCAATGGCTCAAGAGCAGCGCCCGCAAGTGGGCATCGGCGTTCTTGCGCTCACAATCGCTCAGTACCGGATCATTGTGCCGGTAGTAAGCGTCGCGGGCCACCATCTTCTCCAGGAATTCCTGGATGTCAGCCAGGAGCGCGCCCTGAAACTCATTGATGAAAACGCCGGCGGTGGTATGAAGCGATTGGACGGTAGCCAGCCCTGCCCGGATGCCGCTCTTGCGGATCACATCCTGCAACTCGGTGGTGATGTTGAGGAGCTCGGTGCGAAAACGGGTGGCGTAGCGCAGCGTCACCGCCAGCACGCGCAGCCCGCCGATCTTGGCCTCTTCTTTGACGTCAATGCACTCTGTCTGTAGCTTCATGCTCCCTTTCAGCGGGATCCGGTCATGACCGCGCCAGCCATGACCCGTTTCTCCCATTTCTCCGAATCGGGTGTGAAGTATTCCACGCGAGTCTTCTTGTATTCGCGCGTGCTATAGAGGGCGCGATATTCCGTGATTCCGGTCTTTTCCGAAATGGCCGAAAGAACTTTTTCACAATCCTCCACCGAACGCCCGTGGACCATGCTGAAAATGGAATAGGGCCAATCCGGATAAACAGGGCGCCGGTAACAGTGACTGACGGCGTTGAACGAGGCCATCACCTGGCCAATTTCGTCGGCGTTCTCGCCTTCCACTTTCCAAACGCCCATGGCGTTGGCGATGAAGCCGGCGTGGCGGTGATGGAGCACCGCCGAAAAGCGGCGCATCTGGCCGCGTTGCTGGAAGCCCCGCGCCTCTTCGAGCAACTCGGGCACGGTAATCCCAATCTCCGTCGCGGCTGCGTCGAAGGGCCGCTCGACCAGCGCCACGTCCTTCTGCAATGCGCGGATAATGGCGACCTGCCGGGGGAAAATTTCGCTCTTCTTGGGGCGCGTGAGGTCGCTATAGGTCGCTTCGTCGCTCGCTGCCGCCACGTCCTGCTCCCCCGTCATGTCCAGTTTCACGCCGATCTTGTAGAGCCTCAACGTCGGGAGCAGCCGGGTGGAATCGGCTTGCGCCAGCTCGTGAAGCTTCTCGACCGTTCCCTCAAGTCCCAGCCGGCTATCGGGGGGCACCGCAACCGTGAACCACAGGTTGAACTCGTGATTGCGCTTGTAGTTGTGGCTTACGCCGGGATGGGAGTTGATGACCTCGGCGGCCTGGTCGGCGCGGGCGGGAGGCACCTTCATGGCCACGAGGCTGGACTTGTAGCCGAGCGCCCGGGTGTCAAAGATGGCGCTGATCTGGCGGATGACGTGCTCGCGCTTGAGCCGCTCAATGCGCTGGATGACGGCCCTGGCCGTCTCGCCCGTTTTTTCGCCCAGCCGCGCAAAGGGCTCTGGATCAAGCGGAAACTCCGCCTGAAGCAAATTGAGTAGTTTCCGGTCTTGCGCGTCCATTTCCGGCTTCATGAGTGGCCTTGCCCGGGCGCGGGTTCCTGACCGAGCCGCGCCAAGAAACAGATTCTCCATTATAGGCGGCGAAGCGCCTCAAGTCCACGCGATTCGGGCAGGTTCGCGTGGCGAATCGCGCAACAAGAGATATCCTCAAATCTCCGAATCAGAATCAACGGGGCAAGTTTACTCTTTATGGAACCAGGCGAAACAAGACTGCCCAACACAAAATCGAACTGCCCGCGAAAGAGTCTTTGCCGGGCAAGATGGCAGAGGCCTAAGCTTCCAGCAGGTAGCCCAATTTGCCGGCGTTGAAGCAATAGGTCTGGCCGATCAGGTCTTCCTTCCCCTGACATTCGTGGATGTGGCCGCAGATGAGGTAACGAGGCTGCTCTTTCTCCACAAAGGCGCGCAGCACCTGGCTTCCCGTGTGCCGCCCGGGAGAAACTTCGTCGAGTCGAGTGCCGTAGGGTGGGCAATGGCAAATGAGCACCAGGTTGGCCAGCCCGCGGAAGGTCTCCAGCTCCTGGGCGATGCGCTCCTCGGTGTACTCGCCCGGGGTGTTGAACGGAGTGGGATTGCTGTAGCCAAGCCCGGCAAAGTTGACGTCGCCGCGCTGGAGCACCGCCCGGTGGAAAAACAAAAAACGATGCTGATTGCAGAAGGCGGCGATTTCCGCTTCGGTTTCGTGGTTTCCCGGCATCACCCACAATCTCTCGCCCAGCGGGTGAAGTTTTTCACCAGCCGTGTTCAAGCCTCTTCCGAAGAGCGTCAGGTCGCCCGCCAACACATAGACGTCCGCCGGGCGAGCGAGAATCCGATCCAGGGCCCGGTAGTCGGCATGGATATCGGAAAAGATGAGGACTTTCACGTCGCTCCTAGGCCCCGACGCATCGGGCAGGCCACTTCTGGCCTCTTTATTTCAGGCCAATTCAGAACTGGCCGGTCTTGACCCGTCATGCAGGCCGTCGCAAAACTTCGGGATCAAGGCCGGCAGTCCTGTCAGGCATTTGCTACTAAGAGGCCGTCGCATTTTTACCAGAACTTGCCAGAGAGTGCCAAAGTTTTTTCCGCGGGAGCATGCAATTTGTGTCAACGCATACGCAACCGATCAAGCATCAAACGGCCGCCGACCAGGCCTTTGCCCGGGCCGGAGCGGCGCAGAAGGCATAGAGGGGGTATAGTTCCCGGAAGATCTTCTTGACCGCAGCCGGGAAGCGCCCGGCGGCGAGTTCCCGGCTCGACGGCGCGAATCTCTTCCGCACCACCCAGCCTTTCATCCGCTTCCAATCGCCGGGCCCGGCAGGAAAGCCCTGATGCTTGGTCCATTCACGCTTTTCCAGGCTGTACCAGTAGGATTCGTATCGGCGACCGCCACCAGCTTTTCGGATCAACGCGAGCAACTCGGCCCCGCCGCGGCTCGCCGTGAGCGCTCGTCGTGAACGGCCGGGCTCGAGCACCTTGGGCCGGAAGATCGTGTTCATGGGCGATTCTCGCCCGCCATCGTACATCGCAAAGCCAACTGTTACCGCCTCCGCCGCAAGCCCGACGTAGAGCCGGGTGCTGGAATGGTTCTCCTGAGGCGTGGGAACGAAGAGATACAGGTAGTACTGCGCGCGGTAGGGCGATTTGTCGCGGGCGAACCGGATGTCACGGTTGATGCGAGAAAAATTTCGGTTTGTCTTACCGAGCGTTTCAAAATCGGGATTCAGCTCGAGCGCGCACGGTTCCAATTCACGCAGCAGCGCCCGAAAGGCGCCGACGATGTGGGTTTGATACCGCTCGCGGTTCCGGTCAAACCATTCCTTGCGGTTGTTGCGGGCAAGCTGGCGGAAAAACGAAAATTGCTCAGGGCCAAAACCCGGAAATTTCAGGCTTTCTGGCACGCGGTTCCTCCTCGCCGAGGTTTTCTACTTTAGACGCGGCACCGGCGCGGTTGGATTCAGGCTCGGACGCAACAGCGTACAACCACGGCAGGAAATGCCCTTCCTTTTGAAAGACGGTCTTCCCCAACCGCATGAAGGCAGATGAGGGACCCGGCTTTGCCGTGTTCGAAATCCGCGATGAGGGGCGCGCCGGTTGGGCCGACGAGTACGGACAACGGACAGCAAACGAAACAAAAAACCCAGGAAATCGAACCTGCGGCGGTCGCCCCCGCCGGATGACCCCGTGTCCGGGGTGCAGCGAAGCGGATCGATTTCCCCGGCTTCGGAGAACAACCGACAGGATACGTCGCTGAGGCCTGGCTTGTCCAGAGCCTCTCCCCGGCCAAATTGTCTCTTGTCGAGCCGGGTTTATTTCCGCCGGAGCGCATCCTTGGGGCATGCACAAGCATCATGTTGTTATACGACAGGACGGAGGGTTCCCATGGATGCCCAGCGTTTGGAACGGTTCCGGCAATACTTCAACCGCCAGAAAGCCAGCCTTGGGGAATGGATGGCTTCGGTCTCGCCGCTCGATTCCGAGCGCGGCCGGCAAGCCGCTTCGCTTCTCACCAACCTTGATACCGCTCTGACCCGCATGGACAAGGGGGAGTTTGGGGTGTGCCAGGATTGCGGCGGCGAGTGCGAATCGCCCCGGGAACGCTGGCGGCTCATCAACGATCCGACTTCGCAGATCTGTCTCGACTGCATCAGCGAGGCGGAAAAGCGCCGGCTCGAGCAGGAATTGAACCTGGCCAAGGAGGTGCAATTGTCCCTCTTGCCGCAGAGGGCGCCCACCCTGCCCGGATCACAAGTTGTCTTCTTTTCCCGGCCGGCGAGCGTGGTGACCGGCGACTATTACGACTTTCTGCAATGGCAGGGGCGCAACGACCTGGGCATTGTGGTCGGCGACGTGATGGGAAAGGGTCTCCCGGCCGGGCTGATGATGTCCAACCTCCAGGCTTGCCTGAAGGCGATGACCATGGGCGCGCCGCCGCGGCCGGGCGAACTCCTGGCCAAAGTGAATACCCTGGTCTTCCACAACATTCAGCTCAACAAGATCGTCTCGCTCTTCTATGCCCACGTGGATCCGGTGCGAGCGACGTTGAGTTACGCCAATGCCGGCCACCCTCCGGCCTTCCTGTTCCGCGACGGCGAACCGCTCCGGCTCGGCGCTACCGGAATACTGCTCGGCGTCCACGGCGACTCTGCCTACCAGGAACAGGAAATCCCGCTCGAACGCGGCGATCTGCTCCTGGCTTACACCGACGGCCTCTCCGACGTGCCCAACACGACCGGCGAGTTTTTTGCCGAAGAACAGTTGATCTCGCTGGTGCGGAAACACCGCGACCTTCCGTGTGAGGAAATTGCTTCCCAAGTGCTGAGTGAACTCGAACAGTTTGGTCCAGACCTCCCGTTGCTGGATGACCTGACGCTGGTCTTCTTCCGCTACTGAGCGCTGCCGCCACCGAGAATTTTGTGGGTGAAATTCTGCCGGAGCTGGCCGTCGCTCCACTAAGCACTTAGCCTTTCTTAATTTTCGTCGGTCGGGATCAGGGGCCTACGCCCGGACAGAGCGCATTCCTTGAGATAGAATGCTGTCACCAATCTACAGGGAGGTTTAATCATGTCGAACTCACTTTCTGTTTTGGTCACCGGCGCCACGGGCAAGCAAGGCGGCGCGTTGGCTCGGCTACTCTTGAAAAAGGGCCATCGCGTTCGCGCGTTCACCCGCAGACCCGAGTCGCCAGCGGCGCAGGAGCTCAAGCGGCTGGGAGCTGAGCTGGCGACCGGTAATCTCGAAGACCGCGCCGCCATCGAGCACGCCGCGCAGGGCGTGGACGCCATCTTCGCCATGTCCACTCCGTTCGAGGCGGGGATGGAGGTCGAGACGCGCCAGGGCATTACGGTGGCCGACGCCGCGAAGGCTGCGGGGGTGAGGCACCTGGTCTATACCTCGGTGGCAAGCGCCGACCGCAACACCCGCATCCCCCATTTCGACAGCAAGTACAAAGTGGAGCGGCACCTCCAGGCGCTCGGCATCCCTCACACCATCCTTGGGCCGGTCTTCTTCATGGAGAACCTGCTCAGCCCGTGGTGGTTGCCGGGTCTGCAGGAGGGCAAGTTCGCCATGGCCCTGCCGGGCTCGCGCAGTTTGCAACAAATCGCCCTCGATGACATCGCGGGATTCGCGACGCTGGTTCTCGAACGCCACGAGCCATTCCTGGGCAAGCGCGTGGATATCGCCTCCGACGAGCTCACCGGGAGCCAGGTGGTGGACATCCTGTCGCGCATCACCGGGCGCAGGATCGAGTACGTCGAGCTGCCGCTGGCCCAGGTGCGCGCGTGGAGCGAGGACTTCGCCATCATGTTCGAGTGGTTCGATCGCGTGGGCTACAGCGTGGACATCGCCGCCCTCCGCCGGGACTACCGGGAAGTAGGTTGGCACACCTTCGAGGACTGGGCGAAGGCCCGGGATTGGAGCTTGCTCAAGCAGGCCGCAGCCGGCTGAGATCCGCGGCCTCGCGTGACTGCCCGAAGAGTCTCATCGAAATGATCGCCAAGGAGAAGAAACATGAGAGCCTACGTTCTTGTGAACGCAAGACCCGGGAAGGTCCGGGACCTAGCTCGACAGATCGCCAGCATTCCCGGCGTTAAGATGGCCAATGCCTGCTGGGGTGTACCCGATATTTTCGTTGTGGCTGAGGTCGCGAACGCCGATGAACTTGGCAAGCTGGTGATCGACAAGGTTCAGTCGCTTGAGGGTGTGGAACGGACCGAGACGCACATTGCGATCGACTAGCCGGCTCAACTGTGCTGTGCGGCCACCTCAGCTTGCGGAAGGCTGAAACCGACAATTCTCGCTAAGGTTTCTCCTCTGTGGGTTTTGAAGGAGACTCCTTTTTGGCGAGCGAGCGGATGTAGTTGACCATGTGCCAGCGCTGCTCGGGCTTCATGCGGCCCTCATCGCCGGGCATCTTGCCCTTACCCTTCGAGAGGATGTAGAAGAGTTCGCCATCGGTCA
>DATBWB010000119.1 GCA_036514995.1 Candidatus Acidiferrales bacterium | reverse complement strand
GGGCGACCGCCGTAACAGATTGAAAATACGGTGGTTGCCAAGGACTCTCGTCTCTCGGCAGGGCAGCGAAAGTGATAAGAGCTGCAACTTGAATGCAAATCCCTTCACCCAGGCGCTCCAGTTCGGAGAGTTCCAGAAGTAGGGCGGGTGGGCGGTCGGCAAACAAGATGGCGGGTTTCAGAGGCTCGGCAGTAACAGTTGGGCCTCCGGGTTTCTAGCAGGAGGTGGCTCTGTTGACATCCCGGCGGCAGGGCCGGGAAGCACCGCCGTCCCGGCGGCTTTGGCAGTCCAGGCCAGCCCGAGAGCCGGCAAGATGCCGGCGCTACGCTCGTTCGGGCCGGCGTGCAGCCCTAGCGCGCACCCCAGTTCGGACGATCTCAACAGAGCCGCAGGAGGTCTAAAATACTGTCTGAGGGCGCGTTATGCCTAGGCTAGGCGGCCTTCCGCAGATATCCCCAACCGGGTGGCGTGATCAGATGCGGAAGAGGACTGATTGGCGCTTGAAGACGCCAACTGCCACCTTCATCTCGGGTGAAACGCCGCTGGTCCTTGACAAGACCATCGGCCAAAAGGGTCAGATCCGTTGCAAATCGGCGATGGTTCTCTCATTTTGCACGTTGCCGGTATTCAACGTGGACTTTGGCTCAAGCAACAACACGTGCGCCTCTTCTTCGGCAATGGGCAGATGTTCGACACCTCTCGGAATGATCACAAACTCGCCCTCTTCCAGCCAGATGTCGCGATCTCGCAGTTTAATCAGCAGCTTCCCCTTCACCACCAGAAACAGCTCGTCCTCCGCCTCGTGATGGTGCCAGATGAACTCCCCCTTGAGTTTTACCAGCTTGATGTAGGAGTCGTTCAGTTCACCGGCAATTTTCGGACTCCAGCAGTCGTGGAAGAGGCCGAACTTCTGCGCGAGGTTGACTTTCTCCATGATGGGCTCCTTGTCAGGTGCGGAAGAGGACCGATTCGCGCTTGAAGGCGGCAACCGCAACGGCCAATGCAGCGAGAGCGTACACGCAGGAAGAGCCGAAAATGAGCAGGATCAGCCCCCAGGGATAGTTGCCGGTGAGAATCTCCTTCGACACCAGGCTGGTGTTGAGGATGGGGATGAGCGCAAGCTTTACGTTTAGCTCGACGCCGGGGAGCAGCGCGGCGATCGCCGGCAGGATCACCACAATGACCAACGGCTGGATGTAACTCTGCGCCTCTTTGTAGCTTCTGGCCAGCAGCGAAAGAGCCAGCAGTCCCGCTGAAAACATCACCGCCAGCGGCAGCACCATGAAGAACACCGCCGCCACCCCCTTGCCGCTGATGACAAAGGACAGCCCACCCCGACCCCCACGACCCAATTCCTTCATCGCCTGCAAGGGCAAGGAAAAGGTGGCCGCAAAAGATGCGAGCGACAGAACCGCAGTCGCCAGCGAGGCCGTGAACACCATCAGAAACTTGCCCGCCACCAACTCCGTCCGCCCGACCGGGCTGGCCAAAATGGTTTCGATGGTGCCGCGCTCCTTTTCGCCTGCCGTCAGGTCCATGGCCGGGTACATGGCCCCGGTCAGGCAGAGAATGATGATGAAATAGGGGATCACCCCGCCCAGGACGGTGCCACCCACCTTTTCCGGCGAAGCGACGTTCTCTTCCTTGCTCTCAAAAGGTTCGAGCACCGCCGGCGAAAGCCCGCGCGTGGCCAGACGGTTTTCCACCACCCGGTCGCGGTAGTCGCGCAGGATCTTTTGCAGGCTGCGCAGGGCAAAGGTCGAGCGCAACTCCCCCGCGTAGTGATACAGCTTGACGGTGATCTTTTCGGCGGCGTCGCCCGTGGCCAGCCGCTTCTCAAAGTCGCGAGGGAACTCGACCGCCGCGCGCAGCTTCTTGTCGTTGATGCGGGCGACGTAGTCCGCGGCCGGCGGCATGACCTCGAACCCGGCGGCTCTACGAATGGTTTCGGCCAGGGTGGGGGCGTGATCGGCGCCGAGGAGCATGATCGCCGATCCTTCTTTCTGCGCCTTTTGCATGAGCTTGGCCGCCAGCGCGCCAAACCCGATGGTCATGAGCGGGAAGAGCAGGATGGGGACAACGACCATGGAGATGAGGGTGCGGCGGTCGCGCAGCGAATCAACCAGTTCTTTGCGATAGACGATGCCGATGTTCGAAAGTCTCACGCCGATCCCTCCACCGTGCGCACGAATATATCCTCCAGGTCTTCGAGGCCAGTGCGCTGCCGGAGCGCGCCCAGGGTGCCCTCGGCGAGCAGGGCGCCGTCGTGGATGATGCCGATCGTGTCGCAGAGTTTCTCGGCTTCGCTCATCACGTGCGTCGAGAAGATGACGGTCTTGCCGCGGGTTCGGCAATCGCGGATGAAGCCGACGATGGTGCGGGCCGTCATCACGTCCAGGCCGAGGGTGGGCTCGTCGAAGATCATCACCGGCGGGTCGTGCACCAGGGTGCGGGCGATGGAAACCTTCTGCTTCATTCCGGTGGAGAGTTTCTCGCAGCGCCGGTCGGCAAACTCCCCGATTTCGAGCAGCGCCAACAGCTCATCCAGCCGGCGCTTGAGGGCGCCGCCGTCGAGGCCGTTTAGCCGCCCGAAATATTCCACCGTTTCCCGCGCCGTCAGACGCCCGTAGAGGGCGGTGGCGGTGGAGAGAAATCCGACGTTTGCCCGCACCTTTTCGGGCTGCTCCTTGATGTCGAAGCCGGCTACCCGCGCCGTGCCGTCGCTGGGTTGGAGAATGGTGGCCAGCAACCGCAGGGTGGTGGTCTTGCCCGCGCCGTTGGCCCCGAGTAGGCCATAGATCTGCCCGGGCTGGCAGCAGAAGTTGACCCGATCAACGGCGCGGATCTCGCCGCGCTTGCGGTCGCGGAAGACTTTCGTAAGGTTCAGGGCTTCAATCATGCTTTCTCGCCGGATATACGAACCAGGATTACCGGTGTTTCATCACTCTTCATTTCCACTGCCACACTTTTTTTCGCGAGAAGGTGAGGCGCGAAGCGTATTCCCGCCGCTTGCGTCTTGTCAACCCTGCCTGCGCCGGAAAGGCATCGAGTCCACGCAGCGCTGGCGAAGTTGCGCTGTTTCGGTCGAAAGCGACGAACAGGTGGGCGCCGACACCCCTGCCCACACGCTCGGCGACCGGGATGCGCGTTCTGAGACAGGTTTTCTGGCGGGTTTATCGGCCGGCAGACTTCTTGGCGAGCTTGATCGGATCGATCGATTCGCCCTGATTCCCGGTCAGCCGTCGCCAGCCTTCGTGATCATGGCGGTCGATCGCGCCCTGGAGGTAATTCTCGCGCTCGAGGGGCGAGAGCATGCTCAGGCCGGAAGCCATGATGGTTACCGTGTCATTACATTTCGGACAGAAAACGCGAAGCTTTGTAAACTTGGCCACGTGCCATTGTCTCCTGCTTTGAGTTGCGAAAAGCCGCCCATCATAGCATGGCTCGGCCAATGTGGGAAGAGCTTCTGTAGGGGCAAGCTTCAGCTTGCCCTGTTATGCGCTCGCCCCGTTTTCGGGCGGCCTGAAGAGCCGCCCCTACAGGCAGGTCCAAGACGGACCCCACCTTCGCTGACAACCGGTCGCGGTCGTGCTATATTTTGGTGATGGTGGTGGGCGTAGCTTAGAGGTAGAGCATCGGGCTGTGGACCCGAGGGTCGTGGGTTCGAATCCCATCGCCCACCCCAGCAAAGTCCGCCCCAGGCGGACCGGTTGCGCCGCTGCCCTGTTGCGCCAGCCAGATTGATGGTCCAACCCTTTTGCCTTTCGCATGGGAGGAAAGCATGAGACGAGTTGTTATTGCGCTGCTGTTGGTGTGTCTTGCCGCGCCTATTGCGTCGTCGCAGGTCAAACGCGCCATCACCTTTGAAGATTTGATATCGTTCCAGCGCATTGCCGATCCTCAGATCTCACCCGACGGCAAAAGCGTTGCTTTCACCGCCACCTGGTTTGACCTGGAGGCAAACCAGCGCCATGCCGACATCTGGCTCGCCCCCATGGAATCGGGGCAAGCCGGAGGCGAGCCAAGACAGCTCACCCGCAGCGGCAAGCGGGACGAGCGGCCGCGTTGGTCGCCCGACGGCAAGACCATCGCCTTCCAGTCGAACCGCGACGGCGAGTGGCAAATCTATCTCATCAACGTTGGCGGCGGCGAGGCTCGCAAGCTCACCACTATCTCCACCGGCGCCACCGACCATGTCTGGTCGGACAATGGCCGGCTCCTGGCCTTTGCCTCCGATGTCTATCCTGACTGCGCCGATGACGCTTGCAACAAAAAGCGCGGCGAAGAGACCGAGAAAAGCAAGGTCAAGGCAAAAATCGCCACCCGCCTCCTCTATCGTCACTGGAACGCCTGGAAGGATGGCCGGCGCACCCACGTCTTCGTCGTGCCTGCCGAGGGAGGCACCCCCAAAGACCTCACGCCGGGCGACTACGATGCCCCCACCTTCTCGCTGGGCGGCCCCACCGGCTATGCGCTTTCACCCGACGGCAAAGAGCTGGCCTACGTTTCGAATCACGATCCCGTCGAGGCCACCAGCACCAACAGCGACATCTGGATCGTTCCGACGACCGGCGGGCAAGCCCGCCCAGGACAAAGTGACGCATATCCCCAAAAAGATTTTGGCGGGCAAGCCAGGAAAATCAGCACCAGCCCGGGCGCCGACGACGGTCCACAGTATTCGCCCGACGGACGCTACCTCGCTTTCCGCTCTCAGTTTCAGGCGGGCTACGAATCTGACCGCTGGCGATTGCTCATTTACGATCGCCGGTCGCAAACCATTGCCAATCTCACCGAAACTTTCGACCGCTCGGTGGATAGCTGCGCCTGGTCGCCCGATAGCAAGAAGCTCTACCTGGTCGCCGAAGACAAGGGGCACAGTCTCATTTACTCCGTTTCGATAACCGGGGCAGAGAGCACCCCGCTCGTGAAAGAGGGTTTCAACGGCGACCTTGGGGTCAGTTCCGACGGCAAGACGCTGGTCTTCACCCGCTCGACGCTGACCATGCCGGCAGAAATCTTTCGCTCGCATGCCGACGGCAGCGGGGTCACCCAGCTCACCGACATCAACCGAGAGAAATTGTCGCCCCTCGCCATGAATCCGGTCGAGCATTTCTGGTTTGACGGCGCCCTCGGCGACAAGGTGCACGGCCTGCTCGTCCGCCCGCCCAACTTTGATCCCGACAAGAAATACCCGCTCGTCTATCTCGTCCACGGCGGACCGCAAAGCGCCTGGAACGACAACTGGGGCTACCGTTGGAACGCCCAGATGTTTGCCTCGCCCGGTTTTGTGGTGGCCATGGTGAACTTCCACGGCTCCACCGGCTTCGGCCAAAAGTTCACCGACGACATTAACAGCCAGTACGGCGGCTTCCCGTTCGACGATTTAATGAAGGGATTGGACTACATCCTGGCCAAATATCCCTTTGTAGATAAAGACCGCCTCGGAGTGGCCGGGGCATCTTTCGGCGGCTACATGGTGAACTGGCTCATCGGTCACACCGACCGCTTCAAGTGCGCTGTCTCCCACGCCGGTGTGTTCAACATTGTGAGCAAGTATGGCTCGACGGAAGAGCTCTGGTTCCCCGAGTGGGATCTTCGCGGCACCCCCTACGACAATCGCGAACTTTACGAGAAGTGGAACCCGTTCAATTCTGTGAACAACTTCAAGACGCCCACCCTGGTCACGCACGGTGAACTCGACTACCGGGTCACCGTGGATCAGGGCCTGCAACTCTTCACTGCGCTCCAGCGCAAGCGAGTTCCATCGAAGCTGCTTTACTTCCCCGACGAGGGCCACTGGATCTTGAAGCCGCAGAACAGCCGGCTCTGGTTCAAAACGGTCCTGGATTGGCTGGCAACCTACCTGAAGTAGCGGGGATTCCAGCACCGGCGGCTGGACGCCCGTAGCGCCCGCCTTCAGGCGGGAATTCCTTGCTGCGACCAGAAGTACCGACCTAAAGCCGCTACAGCGGAGATTTCTATTGACACTGGATTATACCTTAGTATAATTAGTGACTGAGGGTCATCACGGCAACGATGGGTATTGCTGAGCGCAAGTTACGAGAAAAGGAGAACCGCAGGGCAAGCATCCTTCAGGCAGCCAAGGAAGTCTTCTTTGCCAAAGGGCTGGCAGAGGGAACGCTTGATGAGGTCGCGGCGGCGGCTGAATTGAGCAAGGGCACGCTGTATCTATATTTTTCGAGCAAGGAGGAGCTTTATTGTTCCCTGCTCGTGGAGGGGACCCAGATCTTGCGCGAGTACTTTGAGAGAGCGCTTGATCCCTTGATTGATCCTGAGGCCAACCTGCGCCGGCTCGGGCAGGCCTACTTTCAATTTTCTCAGGAGCAGCCCCAATTCTTCCGCCTGATGTTCCTTTACAACTTTCATTCCGAATTCAAACAGCCTCTACCCAAGGAACTAAAGGATGAGTTGGACTGCGGTGGCGACGGCTGCCTCAAAATGGTAAGCGATACGATTGAGGAAGGGATCCGTAGAGGCCATTTCCGCTCCGTCTCGCCCTACCTGGCCAGCATGGCTTGCTGGGCTGCTCTGAACGGGACAGTGATGCTGGCCGTTAACGAACCCCATCGGGTAGGTGGAAGCCTGGAGCAAATCGTGTCGCTCCAACTTGATGCTTTCCTCCGGGGCCTTAGGGAGTGAGGGAAAATTTTTTTCGGCCAACCTGACTAGTAGTCAGTGAATGCTTTAACAAGTAGATTGTTGGTTACAGTTTATTTTAGCTATCTTGACTGGAGGCAAGTCCATGAAGCGGAAGCAACTAAAGGCGACGATAGCTCTTATGGCCCTGGCCGCCCTCTTTGCGCTGGCGGCAACAGCAAAGACCACTACCGTAAAGCTCTATCTACCTGCCGATCTGGAGCTTGGCGGAAAGGCAGTGGCAAAGGGCGAATACCGGCTCGAGATTCAGAACGATCAGAGCAGCAATCCGACGGTCATTTTCTACGATGGCAAACGCGAGGTGGCACGCATCCAGGGAACCTGGATCGAGCTGCCTTCGCCAGCCGCTTACGACAGCGCCGTCACCGGCAAGGATGAGGCCGGCAAGGTGACACTGACCAAAATCCTTCTGAAGCAAAGCAGGAAGGCACTGGCGCTCAAGTAACAATAGACGCTAGCTTCCGCGGCTCGGCCGGCAACGACGGTTTGTCGCGTCCCTTCCCTCTCTTGCGGTATACGCTCCGCTCGAATGGCCTCGGGGCAGGTGAGAAACTCCTCTCGATGAGCGAACTCCCAGGGCCCATCACGCCGGTTGGAAAAGCTCAAACGTTGTTGATGTTCCCTAAGTCTGCGGAACAAATTGCCAATCGAACCCGTGTAGAGGCGACCGGTTGCCCGGCTGTGCAGAACGTATGCATTGAACACTGAGGTCTGGCGCGCCTGGGCGGATTCGAACCGCCGACCCTCTGCTTAGAAGGCAGATGCTCTATCCAACTGAGCTACAGGCGCCTTGCCAAGCATTATCTGCCTGGCAACCGAGCTTTTCAAGCCAGTTGGCTTGTACAAGAGTAAGGATTACCTGACGACAGGCTTTCTACCAGTAGCGGGCTCGTGGTCAACTCTAGTGCCGTTCCAACTAATTGAGCAGAATAGCGAGCTGGAGCGACATAATTAGTCATACGTGCTGAGTCCATGAAGAACTTAGCCCAAAATAGTTGGAACGGCACTAGCGGGCTGGGTTTTCTGCCCTGGCCCCAGCCAATAAGCGCTGCATCTCTTCGCGTCCCTTTCCCGTCTTGAGGTATTTTTCTGGACGCATCGCGTCGGCGCGGGTCGCGAATTCTTCGTCGTGAACCGGTTCCCAAGGCCCGCCGCGTCGCCAAACATTATTTGGCTTTTCAAGCAGGCTGGCCTATGGACGTAAGGGGTTGGCTCATGGGTCACTGTTTGTTTGTCATTACTTGTTTTTTCGCTGAACCCTTCATAGACTCGGGCGAGCGCGATACTTGCGTTAGGGGGCACAGAAACATGAGGAAATTAGTGTTCCTTGTTGGGCTCGTTCTGTTGGCTGGGATGCCCGCGGTGGCCCAAGAGTATCCCACGGCAGAGTTTTTCGGCGGCTTCTCCTACTTCAACCTGGACACTTCCGGGGCGGCGCAGAGCTTCTTCGGCTGGCAATCCAGCTTCAGCGGCAATTTGGGCAAGACTGTCGGTTTCACGGCTGACTTTGGCGGCCAGTACAAGAGCGTGGCCGGTACCACGCTTCAGACTTACGAGTACCTGTTCGGGCCGCGGCTGACTGCTCGCGGCGACAGAGTTACCGGATTTGCCCATGCGCTGTTCGGCGGGGCAACAGCCCGCGCCGGCAGTGCCTCTGAGAGCGGCTTTGCCATGGGCTTTGGCGGTGGTCTGGACGTGAATGTTCGTCAGGGCTTTGCCATTCGGGTGATCCAGCTTGATTACATCCCCGAGCACATTGGCGGCGCCTGGGGTCACAATGTTCGAGTCGGCATCGGTTTTGTCTTCAAGGCCGGCGGCGGCTCGTAGCTGACCGAACCGAAGCCCTCGTGATCAACCAGGAAAACCACGACCCTGGCTCATGTCCAGGCGTGCCACCAGACTCACCGACGATGGCGGAAGAGTCGGCCGGGCGCGGCCTCTCACAGGTTAAAATGGGCGTGCGTCTCTTCGATAAGCTGAGTTACTATCGGGTGCCGCGATGGCAGTCGGGATCACGCCCAAGCCGCTCAAGTACAACGCCGAGATCAACGAGATCGAGTGGCTCTCTTCCACCCTCGCCAAATTCCGCGTCCGGCCGGCTGCCGAGGCGGTCAAAGATTTCATTCCCGGACAATATGTAGTTCTCGGGCTGAACAACCCCGAAGGTTCGACCCTGCGTTCTTACTCGATCGCGTCGCCGCCCAACGAAAAGCGCTTCTATGAATTTTTCATCCGCCGGGTTGAGGAAAAAAACGCCACCTCCACCTATCCGCTCACCCATATGCTTTTCCGCGCCCAGGCCGGCGAGGGCATCTTTCTCGGGCCGAAGGTAACCGGGCACTTCACGCTCGAACATACGGGCGGCGCCGACCGCGACAAATTGAAGATTTTTGTCGCGGCGGGCACGGGCCTGGCGCCCTTTGTGAGCATCGTTTTGCAGCATGCCAAGGAGATCGTGGCTGACGCGGAGCTACAGAAGAATTTTATCGTCCTCCACGGCGCCAGCTACCAGCGGGACCTGGCCTACAAAGAGGACATTGCCCGGGTCCTCAACAACCTCGAGCGTGATGGCTATCTGGCCACCATCAGCCGGCCGAAAGAAGATACGGATTGGCGCGGTTTCACCGGCCGGGTCGAAACCTTCTTCGACAAGGAGAAGTTGGAAACGCTCGAAGAGCGGCTCGGTTTTGAGCCTGGCGCCATCCACCCCGAGCGCGCGTTGGTTTACGTCTGCGGGCTCAAAGGAACGATCCGGAATACGATCCTCAATCTCCTGAAGCGAGGCTTTGTGCCGCAGGACAAGCGCCTGCGCCAAATTTTGGGCATCGACTCCTCGCCGCCCTCCACGATCTTCTTCGAGCAGTACGATACTGACCCTATCCTCGAATTCCAGAGCGACTCGGAGTTGCAACAGGTCCTCGAAGGCACCCCTTTTAAGAAGTAGGGGCGCATGGCCATGCGCCCCCTACCGCCAGCCGCGGCGAGAAACCCCTAGGCGGTTCATTGCCTCTAATCGGATAAGCGGAATCAGTGTATGCTGAACGGGGGGAGGGTCACATCCTGACCATCCAGCAAGAGTAAGCCTGCCGCCAGCAGCGGCAGAGAGGAGCAGTCCATGACGGGCATGACTGTTCAGGAGCGCATTCTCAAGGTGGTCGCCCGGGAAGGCCATTGCGAGTTGAGCGAAGATCGGCTCGACAAGAGCTTTGAAGAGCTGGGGCTCGACTCGCTCGACAGAGTTTGCATCATGTTTGGCCTGGAACAGGAATTTGATCTGACTATCCCGGAAGCCGAAGCGAGACAAATCACTTGCGTTCGGCAGATCATCGACCGCCTGAGCCGGTGGCTGGAGGCGCGGGCGGAGCCTTCGCCTTTGGCAGGGCCGGGCGTTCGTGAAGGATTGAGGTGAGCAATGCGCCGCGTGGTTGTTACCGGAATGGGGATTGTGTCGCCGATCGGGAACTCGCCAGCCGAGTTTTTCTCTGCCCTCCTCGAAAGGAAATCCGGCGTGCGGAAAATCACCGCGTTTGATGCCGGCCGGCTTTCCGTCCAACTTGCCGCTGAAGCTGATTTCGCCCCGGCGGAGCACTTCTCCGCCAAACAGATCGAGTTGTACGACCGCTTCACGCAGATGGCTCTCCTGGCCGCCCGGCAGGCATGCGCCGATTCGGGCTTTGCGCCTTCCGATGGGGATCGTCTTCGCTGGGGCGTTTGCCTGGGCTCAGCCTACGGCGGCGCCGTGAGCACCAACGCGAGCTACTATTCGCTTTACGCCGAGGGCAACGACCGTCTCCATCCCTTGACCATCCCACGGCTGATGCACAACGCCTCAACCAGCGCGGTGGCGACCGAGCTGGGCGCGCAGGGGCCGTCGTTGATGATCAGCACCGCCTGTTCCTCGGCCGCCCACGCGATGGGCGAAGCCTTTCAAACCATTCGTTCGGGCCGTGCCGACCGGATGCTCGCCGGCGGCAGCGATGCCCCGATTACCTTTCCGGTGATGCGAAGCTGGGAAGCGATGCGCGTGCTGGCCGCGCCCCCTCCCCATTCGAATGGCGACCTGGCCAGCGCCTGTCGCCCGTTCAGTCTGGATCGAAGCGGTCTGGTGCTGGGAGAAGGCGCAGGCATCTTGATGCTGGAAGAATACGAACTGGCCCGCTCGCGCCGCGCTCGCATCTACGCGGAAATGATCGGGTATGGCGCCAGCTCGGATGCTGGCCACATCACCCACCCTTCCGTGGAGGGGCCCGCCCGGGCGATGCAAGTCGCGTTAACTGAAGCGAATCTCCATGCGGACGAAATCCACTACATCAACGCGCACGGAACCGGAACCAAGGTGAACGACGTGATGGAAACGCGCGCCATCAAGCAGGTGTTCGGCGATCGGGCGCGGCTCATCCCCGTCAGCTCGACCAAAGCCCTCCACGGACACTTGATGGGCGCGGCCGGCGCGGTCGAGCTGATCGCCACCATCCTGGCCATCGAACACCAGGTGATCCCGCCGACGGCACACTACTCGGTGCCGGATCCGGAGTGCGACCTGGACTATGTCCCCAACGAGCCTCGCCCGGCGAAAATCGAAGCTGCTCTCAGCAATTCGTTTGCCTTCGGCGGGCTCAACGCCGTGTTGGCGGTGAGGAAAGTCTAGGTGTTAGGTCTTAGGTGTTAGACCCCAGGTCTTAGGTCTTGGGTCTTGGGTCTTGCGTCTTGGGGTAAACAGGAAGTTTCCATGCCAAGCGAACGAAGGGTGGTGATTACCGGCATGGGCGTGGTCAGCCCAAACGGCGTAGGCCGAGAGCCTTTTTGGCGAGCCACGCGGGCCGGGATCAGCGGGGTGAAGCGTATTTCGTTGTTTGACACCTCCGGCATGCAGGTGCAAATCGCTGGCGAGGTGGTGGGCCTTCCCCACAACGGCTATGTCTCCGAAAAAGACCGCCAGCACGTGGCCCGCACCGTCCCTCTCTCCATCGCTGCCAGCGAAGAAGCGCTCGAAGATGCCGGGCTCAAGCCGGCGCAGATGGATCTCGAGGCGCGCCGCGGCGTGGGTGTTGTCCTCGGCTCGGGCGGGGGCAGCCACGAATTTACCGAGGAACAGTATCGTCTCTATTACACCGGCCAGCTCAAACGGGTCAGCGTGTACACCATCCCGTCCTCCACCTGGGGCGCGTTGGCGAGCGAACTTTCGATCAAGTTCGGCTTCCGAGGTTTCAGCCACCTGATCTCAACCGGCTGCACTTCCTCGACCGATGCTCTCGGCTACGCCTTCCAAAACATTCGCAGCGGCGTCATTGACACTGTTCTCGCGGGCGGGGCGGATGCGCCGCTCGCCCCCTTGATCCTCCGAGCCTTCGCCCTGATGCGAGTGATGACCACCTCCTGGAACCACGCCCCGGCGCGCGCTTCGCGCCCCTTTTCGCTTGACCGCGACGGGTTCGTCATTGCCGAAGGAAGCTGGATGTTTGTGCTGGAAAAGCTGGAGCACGCCCGCGCCCGCGGCGCAAAAATCTATGCCGAGATTCAGGGCTACGGCTCAACCTGCGATGCCTACCACCGTGTCCGGCTCGACGAATCCGGCGAAGAACCGGCTCGGGCCATGCACCTGGCGTTGCGGCAAGCCGGAAAGAAACCCGACCAGGTTGATTACGTCAACCTGCACGGCACCTCGACGGTGCTGAATGACCGGATCGAGACGCGGGCGCTCAAACTCTGCTTCGGCAGCCGGGCGTACCAGATTCCCATGTCGGCGCTCAAATCGCTCATCGGCCATCCCCAGGGGGCATGCGGCGCGGCGGGCGTGGCCGCAACGCTGTTGGCCATGCGGGATGGAGTCCTCCCGCCCACCATCAACCTGGATCAGCCTGACCCCGAGTGCGACCTCGACTATGTGCCGGAGATCGGCCGCAAGCGGAACATCCAGACCGCGCTGTGCAATTGCATCGGCTTCGGTTCAAAGAATTCCGCCCTGGTCATAGAAAAATATCCGGCCGGGAACGGTACCTGATGTTTCTGCCGATGAGAAAAGTGCGCGGGGCGGAGTTGCTCGACCGTCCCGATTTGCCGGAAGCGGACATCCGCGCCAACCTTGCCGATTTGCGCCGCATCAACCGCTACCTCGGCGGCACCCGGGTTGTCCGGAATTTCCTTCGCCAAGAACTCCAGCAGGCGGAGCTGCGCGAGGCAACGCTCCTCGACGTGGCCACCGGCTCGGCCGATATTCCACAGGCACTCGGCGCCTGGTGCCGGCGGCGAGGCGTGCGTCTGCGCGTCACGGCAGTGGACCGGCGCTCCAGCCATATCTCCATGTTCCTGTCCAGTGACTGCCGCGAAACAGTCCTTTTTCCGGTCGCTGCCGACGCCTTTTGCCTGCCGTTCGCCGATGCAAGCTTTACCTGGGTCACAGCGTCGCTCTTGCTTCACCAGTTTGACGAAGAAGAAAGCGTCCACATTCTGCGCGAGTTGCATCGGCTGGCCCAACGCAGTGTTTTCATCAACGACCTGGAGCGGGACTGGGTGCCCTTTGTTTTTATGAAGCTCACCCGGCCGATCTTTGCCCGATGCCACCTTTCTCGATATGACAGCGCGGTTTCTATCCGGCAAGCGTTCTCACCCGGCGAGCTCGGCGACCTTGCTCGGCAGGCCGGCTTCCGGCGCTTCGCCGTGAGGCGCTATTTCCCCTATCGGCTTTCCCTGCGCATTGAGAAGGATTCATCCTGAAGGAAGGTTATGGAATTTGACGTGGCCATCATCGGCGGGGGACCGGGGGGATCGAGCGCAGCGATTCGTCTGCGGCAGCTCGGCTTCCGCGTGCTTCTCATGGAAAAACGTCTCTTTCCGCGCGAAAAACTTTGTGGCGAATTTCTTTCACCGGAAGTGCGCCCTCTTGCCGCCTCCCTTGAGCTGGAGTCAGAGTTGCTCGACGCCTCCCCTGCCCGGCTCAACCTCCTTCGCCTTCATCTCTACGGTGAATCGCCGCTCGATATTTCGCTTTCCTCGCCGGCGCTCGGCCTGAGCCGCGCTGTGCTCGATCACCTGCTCTTGCGCCATGCCGCCCGATTGGGCGCTGAGGTTCTCGAGCAGACCACAGCCGAATCGGTTCGCCGCTGCCCGTCCGGCGAATTTTCTATCGTCTTTCGGAGAAACGGCCAGGCAAAAGGGGCGCTTGCGCGGGCTGTAATCTGCGCCGACGGAAGATGGAGTCGTTGGAGTCCACAAACCCGCCGCGCCTGCCCTCAGTCCGCCGCGGCGGATCGAAGGGGCGGGCCTATCCGCCGGCGATGGGCGCGAATGGCTTACGGCTTCAAAGCGCGCTATGAATCGAGCATCGTCAAAGCCAATACGCTCGACCTGCACTTTTTCCCCGGCGGGTATTGCGGCATCTCCCCGGTGGAAAACAACTGTGCCAATGTTTGCTGCCTGATCGAAGACGGTCTTCTGCGCGAAGCCGCCAAAGCAGGCACCGACCCAAGCGCTATCCTCCTCCGGCAGCCCTCTCTCGGCGAACAGATCCGCCGCGGCAAGCGCGTCTCTCGATTCCTGTTCACCGGCCCCCTGGTCTTCAGCTCACCCAGGCCCGTGCGCGATGCGATGCTTATGGTGGGAGATAGCGCCGGTTTCATCGCTCCCTTTTTGGGCGACGGCATCTCCATCGCCTTGCATTCAGGCTTGCTTGCCGCGCAGGCCCTCGAACCGATGCTTCAGGGCAAGCGCTCGCTTGAAAGCGCGCTCGCCGAGTACGCCCGGGCGTATCAGGAGGCTTTTCGCAGACAGTTTTTCTGGGCGCGATGGCTGAGGTACTTGGTTAGCTCACCTCGAGCGACTCGCCTGGCGGCCCGACTTGCCCGAGCAAGCGCCCGGCTACGGCGGAAATTGTTCCTCGCCACTCGCTCTGATAGAGCGGGGCTGGCAGAGCTACCATGGGATGGCTCAAGGACCGACCGGCACGAGGACTAGGTTAAACACAATCTTCATCTCGTCTTTGACCTTGATCGTGCCACCCACGGCGGTGACCGGCCGGATACCGAAAGATGTTTGGCGAATTCGGGCCTCGCCACGGGCGTGATGGATGGTAGCTTCCGGAGCCAGCGACACCTCCAACACGATCGGACGTGTGGTATCCCGAACCTTCAAATCACCCTCTATCTGAAAACGGCCATTGCCTGCCGCCTTAACTCGGCGCGATACAAACGCAATTTCAGGAAAGCGAGCGACATCCAGGACGTCAGGTCCTTCCATCCGCTTCTGGACCTCGGCTCGCTTCTCATCCGCCAGCTTGGGATCCAAGACCTTGAGGGAGGCGGTCGGGATAGCAATTCTCACGGAAGAGTTTGCCAGGTCCTGCTCATCGAGCAGGACATCGCACCGGTAGTCGGTCACGCCAATGAGGTGGTCATCGCCGAAGGCCTTGAGCAGGCCGGCCTTGCCCAGCTCGATGGTGAATTCACTTTTTGCCGGTTCAGCGCGAAGGGAAACAGGAGCAGCCGAGGCGTGCGCTTTCGGGATTCCCCTTGTGTCATTTTGAGCCCCGACTTCGTCGGGGCGAAGAATCTCAGGAACGGAAGCAGCCGAGGCGCGGGCAATCAGGACTGCCAGGAAAACAAGGACGACGACAACAGCCGGAACAAGATAGCGTTCAATGCGACGCGCAGACACAAGCCCGGAACGGCGGCGAGGGAGCAGTCTTGGGAAGGGGCTCGTTGGGCTTCGCATCTCGCTATTGGATACAAATTCCCTCCTTTTGGTTTCCTGAGATTTTCGGCGCTCGCGGCCCTCTGTCGCCGGCTCCCCCAGAAGATGCCGTCAGCTTGGCGAGTGGCCGGATGCTCTTCGGAGGCCGCTGTGCCTCCTGTCACGGTTTGGACGGGCGCACGCCCACCGAGGTGGGCCAGTGGATGTATCCACGCGCGCCGGATGTTGGTTCGCCGGCCGTGCAGCA
>DATBWB010000118.1 GCA_036514995.1 Candidatus Acidiferrales bacterium | reverse complement strand
CCGACTACGGCGAAGCGAAAGCGGCGTTGCAGAAGCTCTGGCGGCAGTTGTGCGAGGTGAACCCGAGCGCAGCGCGCAGCCTCGAAGAAGGAATGGAAGAAACCCTCACCCTGCACCGGTTGGGGGTGGCGCCGCTGCTGCGACGCAGCCTGTCGAGCACGAACCTGATCGAGTCGTGTCTTTCGACGGTGCGCCACGTCACCCGCAACGTGAAACGCTGGCAGGGAGGGGATCATATCGCCCGCTGAACCGCCGCCGGACTGCTCGAAGCGGAGAAAAAGTTCCGGAAGGTGAAAGGCTATCGGGAGCTGAAAGAGTTGGAGAGAAAACTGAATCCCGAGTTGCACCCCCAGGCGCAGGTGGCCTAAAGTGCAGCTCCACGAGAGCCGCCACTTTCAACTAAATCTGGGACATGCTCCTTGACAGGGGCGGCAGGTGGGCGAAAATAAGGCTGGCCAAAGCGCTTAGACGAAGGGGTTGCAAATGAGCAAAGTGGGGCTGGGTGTGGTGGGAGTGGGGGCGATGGGAAAGCATCATGCGGAGAATTTGCGCCGCGCCGTCCCTGGAGCGCGGTTGGTCGCTGTCGCCGACGCCGACCGCGAGCGCGCCCGGCAGGTCGCTGCCGAGCTTGAGGTCGATTATCACTATGGCAGCATTGAAGCGCTCGTTGAGCGGAAAGACATCCAGGCCGTTGTCATCGCCTCGCCAGCCAAGTTCCACGCGGGAGCAATCCAACTCGCTGCCGCTGCGGGAAAGGACATCCTTTGCGAGAAACCGCTGACTCTGACGCTCGAAGAAGCGGATGGTGCTTTGGCTGCCGTCGAAAAGGCTCGCGTTCGGCTTCAGGTGGGGCATATGCGCCGGTATGACCCCGCCTATGCCGACGCCAAGAAGCGCATTGAAGCGGGCGAGATAGGCGACCCGGTCGTGTTTAAGGCCATCGGGCGCGACCGCGAACCGCCGCCCCTCAGCTATTTCGAGGCCGGTCTGAACGGAATGCTTTTCCTGGACTCCAGCATCCACGAATTTGACCTGGCGCGGTGGCTCATGAACGACGAAGTGGCCGAGGTCCACGCCTTTGGTGGCATCCTCACTTTTCCGGAGCTGGCCCAATTTGGGGATATCGATGCGGGCGTGGTAAACCTGCGATTTTCGCGTGGTGCGATCGGAAATGTCGAGTCGTTCCGGCAGGCACGCTACGGCTACGATATTCGCACAGAAATCGTCGGCTCCAAAGGAACTATCCAGGTGGGATACTTACGCCAAACACCGCAGTTGGTGCTGACGGGAGCCGGGGCCAGCCACGATGTCGTTTCGCACTGGCTGGAACGCTTTGCGGACGCCTACCTGAACGAAGTCCGCGACTTCGTCCAAACAATCTTGGCGGGCCGTCCTCCGCGTGTGACCGGCAAGGACGGCAGAGAGGCACTCGCGGTAGCGCTGGCTGCGCAGCTTTCCTGTCGCGAATCCCGGCCCATAATGCTTCTCGAACTCTCGCGTGTCCGGCGGTCGCCCGCGGCGTCGTGACGCGCTGTCCTCAGCAGGCTTGGCTGGACCAACTCCGGGCCAGTTGAACTGCTTTCTTCCAACCTGCGTAAGCGGTCTCGGCGTAAGCTCGATTCTGAGCAGGCTCAAAGACGCGATCGGGCGACCAGAGCTGCTCAATTTCGTCCAACCCCCGCCAGACACCGGCTTCTAGACCGGCGAGGAAGGCTGCGCCGAGGGCGGTCGTCTCGGTTTGGCATGGGCGAATTACAGGAAGGCCCAAGCAGTCGGCTTGAAACTGGAGCAAGAAGTTGTTCGCCGCCATGCCACCGTCCACGCGCAATTCGCGGACTTGGACGGGGGAGTCCGCGGTCATTTCTGTCAGGAGGTCTTGGGTTTGGAACGCCACCGCTTCCAGGGCCGCGCGCACGAGGTGCTCCCGGCGCGTGCCCCTGGTCACGCCAACGATCAGCCCACGCGCTGATGGATCCCAGTGGGGAGCCCCCAAGCCCACAAATGCAGGCACAAAATAGATGCCTCCGGAGTCGGCCACTGAGCTGGCCAAGGCTTCGGATTGGTCCGCTGATTCCAGCACTCCGAGTCCATCGCGCAGCCATTGCAGAGCCGCACCGGCGACGAAGACACTGCCCTCCAGGGCGTACTCGGTAGGATTCTCACCGCGCTTCCAGGCCACAGTGCTCAGCAGGCGCCCGCGGCCCCGCAGCGGCTTTTCTCCCGTATGGAGGAGCACGAAGCTGCCAGTGCCGTAGGTGCTCTTGACCATGCCGGGCCGCCAACAAGCTTGCCCGAACAACGCCGCTTGCTGATCTCCTACCAGGGCCAAAATGGGTAGCCTGCGTCCAAACCAAGCTTCCTGCGTTTCCCCGTAGCAGGTGGCCGAAGGCAAGACGCGTGGCAACAATGCCTGCGGAATATCGAACAAACGCAGCAGTTCGGTGTCCCATTCGCCGCGGTCCAGGTTCAGCAGCATGGTGCGACTGGCATTGCTCACATCCGTGGCGTGGACGGCACCGCCGGTCAGTTTCCACAACAACCAAGAATCAATTGTGCCTGCAGCTAACTCGCCGCGCTCAGCGGCCCGCCGAGCTCCTGGCACGTTGTCCAGAATCCAGCGGAGCTTCGTGCCGGAAAAATAGGGATCGAGCAGCAGCCCGGTTCGGGCCCGGATATCCTCTTCCCAGCCGCGCTGTTTCCACTCTTCGCACAGCGGAGCCGTTCGGCGACACTGCCAGACAATGGCGTTGGTGATCGGCTCGCCCGTAGCCCGATCCCAGACAACGACAGTCTCCCGTTGGTTGGTGATGCCCAATGCCGCGATCTGCTCGCTGGGGACGGCTGCTCGCGCCAACGCGTCACAGCAGACTTGGTATTGCGTCTGGAAGATTTCCGTGGCGGAATGCTCCACCCAGCCGGGTTGGGGATAGTGTTGAGCGAATTCCCGCTGCGCCGAGGCGACCGCTTTCCCCGATTCGTCAAAAACGAATGCCCGGCAGCTAGTCGTTCCTTGGTCGATGCTTAGGATGTACCGCATGGCATGGCTGTCCCGGGAACCGGTTGGGTCGGGGCACCGGAAGAAGCTGGAACTCTCCCGCGTTCGGTTGCTTTCGAAAAGGAAGAAATGCGAACAAGGACAGGTCGTTTCCGTTGGCTCCGGCCCGAATGGCCTCAAGGCACCAGAAAACGGCTAGTAGTAAAACTTCAAGGCGAACTGCATTACGCGCGGGTCACCGGACAGCGACGAAATCCGGCCCACGCCGCTGCTGGACCTATTTCGTTCCGGAAGGCCGAACTGGGCAGTGTTGAAGATATTGAACATCTCCCAGCGAAACTCCAGCCGGCGCTTTTCGCCGAAGTAGTCGAACAACCGCGCGAGCCCAAAGTCGAAATTGACGGACCCGGGCCCGTACAGGGTATTGCGACCGCAAGTACCCAGCCGGGCGGGACTGGGCACGGCGTAAGCAGTGGAATCAAACCAGCGGTCGATACTTCGCTCGTCCCGCGACAGGCTGCCATCGCCGAGGCAATCGGCGAGGGCGCTGACCATGCCTCCGCCCCTCGGGCCGCCGAGAGCGCTGTCATTGCCGCTTGCACGGATGGTAAAGGGCCGGCCACCATACAGGGTGGTGACGCCACTGACGCGCCAGCCGCGGAGGAGGTGAGAAGCTGGGCCGTCGGTGACGTAGGTGCGAGTGGGGCCGAACGGCAGCTCGTAGATGTAGCTGGTAACAAAGAGGTGGCGGACGTCGAAGTCACTCGGCCCGCGACGTTCGCGGATGTTGTGCGCGTTCTGCAAAAAGCTGCCGGTGCCGCCGCTGAACAGGTGCTCCTGCGAAGAGTCAATTGATTTCGACAACGTGTAGGCAGCACGAAAGCCCAGGCCGGCTCGGAACCGCCTCTCGACGGTCAACTCCATGGCGTGATAGTTCGAGTTGCCGACGTTGTCCCGGAATTCGATTGGCCCCAGCGCAGGGAAAGGCAAAGTTGAGGTGGGAGTCCCATCCGGGTTGAAGAACACCTGGTTGAGGTTGCGGAGAATGGAGAGGTGGGTGCCTTTCGTGCCGACGTAGTCGAGCGTGGCAGCAATGTCGCCTGACAGCAGCCACTGAAACCCGAGGTTCCAGTGATCCACTAAGGGGATAACGGCATCCGGGTTGACTG